>DATKQG010000034.1 GCA_035532835.1 Candidatus Dormiibacterota bacterium | reverse complement strand
TTGTCCCGTGCAGCGACGATATTCAAGCGATCGATGACGACCACCGGGACGTTTCGATCGAACGTCGCCGTGAGTTGAAGAAGAACGGGCGATCCCGCCGGCGCGGTGCCTTGCACGAGCAACGATTCCGTTCCCTTAAGGAAGCGAGCGCTCACCGAGAAGGCCGTTCCCGCTGGATTGCCATGCGACGGCGACGCCGGAGCGATCGCCGTCGTAGCAAGGACGGTGAGGAGTATGAGCGAGCGAAAGTTCGGTGTTTTCATGTTGCTTACTAGCGTTATCGGGCCCGACCGTGCGCGAAGCCATGCGAACGCCGCAATCCTTGCAAAGCGTTTATTCGCGATAATCGTCGTTACGCATCACTTATAATCCTTGCGCCTAAGTTTACCGATACTGTAAAGGTGACTGCAGTTTTATTAAGGAGCAAATTGCTCGGCGTATATAAGTTCAAACGCTTGCTCGCCGGGTTGTTACTGCTTGCTTGCTTTGTGCCTCGCCCGGCGTCTGCCGCGATGGACTTAACGATGCATACGGGCACTTCGCGAATTCTGCACTTTAACGACGTCAAGCAGATTGCGGTCGGCGATGGAACGATCGTCGGGGCCCTCCCGCTCCCCGGCAAGAGCGAGGTGCTCGTCAACGCCAAGCAACCGGGTACTACCACGCTTTTCATCTGGACGGCTAACGGTGTCGAGCACGACTATCGCATAGCCGTTACCGCGAGCGAACTCGATCTGCTCTCGGCGATGCTTCGTTCGAGCATCGCCCGCACCGACGTGTCGGTGGGAACGTTCGGCCATTCGATCGTCGTGCGCGGCACCGTCCCGGACGGCGCCGCCCTACAGGGCGTGACCGATATGTTGGCACGTTTCGAGCCCGTCGCCAAGCAAGACAACGCCGTCATCGTCAATGCCGTGATGATCGCGCGCCCGCTGGACGGCTTGCAATCGGATAGCGGAAATCCGTACATGCGCGACGTGCGGGTGGACCCCGACGGTCAAGGCAACGTCATCGTCTCGGGGCGCGTACTCAACGAGCAGCAGCGGCAATCGGTGCTAAACGGCGTGCGCGGAACGGCGGGGCGATATCTTTCGGCCAAAGGGAAGATCATCGATCGCTTAGCCATGACGTTGACCACGCAGGTGGACGTCAAGGTGTACATCCTGGAGATCGACGATACGGGCTTGAGCCAGCTCGGCGTGCGTTTGCAGAGCGGCACCCCTGACGGCCACGGTGGGCTGACGCTTGGGCCGGCGTCGTTTCCAATCACCGAATCCAAACCTGCGTCCGGTCCCGGCAACGCCTTTAAACCGTTTGCCCTAGGCCCATTCTTTCGCACGACGGTGCTCGCCCCGACGATCGATCTTGAAATGACCGAAGGGCATGCAAAGATACTCTCCGCCCCGGATCTCACGACCGTTCCCGGGGAAGCGGCGACGTTTTTAGTGGGAGGGCAAATCCCGGTTCCGCAATCCGGCGGGCTCGGCACGGTCTCGGTGACCTATCAAAATTACGGCGTACAGCTCAACGTCACCCCGACGCTTTTGGGCAATGGCGACGTCGCAACCAAGATCAACCCCGTGGTCTCGGATTTGGATTTTCAGGACGGCGTTCTGATCAACGGTTTTACTATTCCGGCGCTCAAGACCAGCAGCATCTCGACCAACGTGATCACCGCACCCGGTGAGTCGATCGTCATGGGTGGCCTGCTGCGACACATTCAGGCACGCACGATTCAGGAAATTCCGCTCCTGAGCAGACTCCCGATCATCGGCAAACTCTTTCGCGACGTGCGCTATCAGAACGACGAAACGAATATCGTGTTCATCATGACGCCGACGGTGATCACTCGGTGAACGCTCGCCGATGGGCCGACTTGCTGCTGGACCTGCATCGCGACGACGAAGGCGGTCCCACGGTGGAGTATGCCATTATCGCAGCCGGAATTGCGATCCCCGCGATCGTTGGATTGGGCGCGCTGGTGCTCGCCGTCTCGAGCGTTCTTGGGACGACCATGACCGGTCTCTTTAACTATATGACGCAATAACATCGTGCGGCAAGAGCATCGACGCCGGCGGCGTCAGCGGGGAGCGGCAATGGCGGAAACGGCGGTGATCGTCAGCTTCGCCCTATTGCTCGTACTCGGAGCGTTACAGATTTTTCTCCTCGGATTCGGACAGATGTCAACCGACGGTGCATCCTTTGTCGCCGCCGTCGCGGCTTCCACCGGCTACGCCAACCCGCAAGGTCTGGGCGCGAGTATTTTCCCTGGGATCAAACAAGCCGACATCACCACCAATGCCAGCGGTGGGACGGTCGTAGCCAAGGCCAGCATCGGTATTCCCGGGCTGGGGGCGTTGCCGGGATTAGGCTCGCTCACGACCGAGCAGGGTGCGGACATCGAGCCCTATACCGGGCTTTCGCAAGGCTTGGGACCGCAGCCGTTCACGTTTGCGGTAAGTGCAAACCTTGCGAATTTTTGCTCGGACGGCGCGGAGTGCTCGTCGGATTATTCCATGACGCTCGCGCAGCATCTCGATTCGACCGGGAACGGGGTCAACGGGCAATTCGAGGAGTGGGGCTGCCACGCTCGCGTGTACGGATCGTTGCGTTTCCCCTCGAGTCTTCCGACGCCCGGCCCCACATGGGACGTTACGAATCCGGCGAGCACCGAATATACGATCTACGCCTGGGATAGCGGGACCGCATGCTAAGGATGAGAGCGCGTCGTCAGCGCGGGCAGATGCTGCCGTTTTGGGCGCTTGCCGTAACCTGCCTGATCGCGCTGACGTTCTTCCTTGCGAATTACGCGAGCGTGCTCACCTGGCAGATTCGCGCTCAAAATGCCGCCGACAGCGCGGCATCGGTTGGGATGTCGGTGCAGGGCAGCGTGTTCAATCAGGAGAGCACCATCCTGTACTCGATGGCCGTGGACGAAAATAGGATCCGGTTTTTGAATCAGGCGATCCTCAATACGATCTACGGCGAGGGCGGCTGCGCGAATCAATCGGGCGCCTGCGCGGGCGACTATACGAGCCTGGTCGGCGAATTCAATCAGGCCGTCACGGCGTATCAAAACGATATGCAACTGATCCAACGCGCGAATAACTTTACGGAAGGCGGCCAGCAGGCCGACCAGATGAAAGCGCTTCGTCACATCGGCGATTGCACCGTGACGGATTGCGCTTTTTCGTACACCGTGATCAACACCGGCTCCGGAGGCGGAACGTGCGAGGGGCATTCCTGTGGAACCGCGCCGCAAGAAATCGACGTGGTTGCATGCCACCGGGTGCCGCTAGTTGCCGGGGCGCTCTTCGGACTGGGCGCGAACGGAGCGTTTACGGCGGTCGGTCGCGCGGCGGCGATGGTAAGCCCTTCGAACGCCGAGGTGTTTTCGCCCGGCACGGCCGTCAATCCGAGCACCAATCAAGTCTACCAACCGATCGAACCGCAATGGGCGTCGCTGTATCCGAGCCCGGCCTATACGGTTGATTATTCGGGCCTGCAGGTGCACGTCAACTGGTATGCCGTCGCCCCGATTGCGCCGTATAGCGGGCCGATTGCGACCGGGAGCTACACATGTTCGTAGGGCGAAGTCGCGCCCGGCAGCGTGGGCAGGCGCTGCTCGAAACCGTGATCATGTTGCCGGTTGCAATCTTTTGCGTCTTCGCGATTCTCTATTTGGCGCACGCGGGTATCGTGAACGAGCGCACGCAATCGGCGATCCGCTACGCTGGATTCACGGGCTTTTACGGGCAATCCAATCAGGCCTATACGGCCGCGGACATCTACGCAAACCTGCAGGGCGGCTCGCAACCCGTGCCGTGTCCGACGGCGCCTCCCGGCATCTTTAGCGACACCGCACCATTTCCCGGGCCGGCAAGTCCGCGACTGTGGGGACCCGATTGGCAGATCACCTCCAACTGCCAGACCATTACCCGGAATATCGGCGGTGCGGAATTCTTGGCGTCACGCGATATCGCAGCGACGCTCGTCAACGTACAGACGGGAATCAACGTACCCCCGTTCTTACAACCGCTTATCGGCGGCAATGCGGTGATGTTCGCACAGACCGCGTTCGCGCATCCTCAGTATCCCGGCATCATCATGTACTGCAATTCGGATACCTATTCCGCGGTCGAGGGTTCGATCACGGCGATGAGTACTGTCGGTATGCCGACGCCGATCCCGAGCACGCCGTCTCCGGCGCCGTCGAATGCGCCATCGCCGTTGCCGACCTCTCCCGTACCCACTCCTACACCGTACTCAGCTACTGGATCGTGCTAACCATGCATCAAAGACCCGTCGCCTTCATCCTCGTCGTATGCGCCGCATTTGCAGCGCTGGCCGCGTGCGGCAGCGGTGGAGGTTCTGGCGGCGCTCTGCCGCCGACGGTAGGCGGCGGATTTGTGACTGGGCCGACCAACGGGCCGGCTCCGACGGGCTCGCCGAGCGGCGTCGCTTCGGCCTCTCCAAACCCTGGGAGCAGCGCGACGCCCACGCCGGGGAACACGTCAACGCCGGCACCCGGCGGCTCGGCGAGCCCCGGCCCGACCGCGGCGCCGACGGCCGCCCCGACGGGATATTACGCGCAGGGCTCGGTCCGGGATATCGCATCCGGCTTGCCGATCGCCGGTGCCGTCGTGGTTTTGGCGCCGCAGGTCTACGCCGGTTCGACGCCGCCGCCCTCGCTGAGCAGCGGATCTGAAACGACCACGGCCTCCGACGGCTCGTTCACGTTGACCGGCTTGGTGCCGGGCTCGAACTACCTCGAAGTTTTCGAGAATGGTTACGCGACCATTCACAAGCCGATTGCCGTGAACCAGCTCGACAATCAACTCGGAATGTTGAAGCTTACCGGCATTACCGCAGACGAGGCCGCATGGCTGCAACAAGTGAATGCCGACCGCGCGCAGTACGGCGCACCGATCGTCGTACTCGACGAGATCCTTCAAGAGGCCGCCCAACATTGGGACAACTATATGGCGGCTAAAGGCTACTTCGCCGACGATTGCTCGCAAACCACCGATTCCAGCTGTACGACCGCGGCGCAATACGAACAAGCTGCCGGGGCCCAATACACGCATTCGGCGCAGAATATCGCGGCTACCGGCCCCAACAGTACGTGGACGAACGCCGAGACCGGGTTTGTCGCCGAATCGGCCAACTGTCCGCAACCCGCTACCTACAGCACGTGCCTAGGACACTCGGGAGCGCAACACTTCCTCAATCTCATCGATCCGCAATACGTGTGGATTGGATTGGCGGAAGTCAAAAATGGGACTAGCTACAACCCGATCTATGGGCCCGTTCTCGACTACTACACTCAGGAATTCGGGACGCCGTTTCAGTAGTGTCTACAGAGCCGCGCCTGATTACCGCCCGGTTTTTTTGGCGCTTCACGTGCGCGATTGACGAGGAGCCGGTCCAGTGGATGCGGCGCATGGATCGACGCGTGTTTCAGTACCTGCTGCTAACGCCGGAAGGCTATGCGACGCGGGAAGAGTTGCAGAAGATCTTCTGGCCGGATCAGGACGCGAAGGTAAGCCAATTAAGCCTGCGAACGGCCTGCAGCAACATTCGAAAAGCGCTCGGAGCGCTGCTCGGAGCGGACGAGACCGCAAACTACTTCGCGGTCCTGGAGAAAACGCTGAACGTCAATCTCGAGTTTGTAAACGTCGACGTGCGGCGCTACATCGCGCACGTACGCAGCGCAAATATCGCGTACGTTAGCGGCGATATGAACACCGCGCGGGTCCATTTTAGGCGAGCGATCGCGATCTATCGCGGCCATATCGGCTGGGGGGACGAGCGTGAAGCGTGGCTCGAGCCGTTAGCGTCTGAGTGCGCCGAACTCCAGCGAGGCGCCATCGAACGATTCGCGGAGCTTTCGCGTCTGAGCGGCGTGCTGTTGGATAATGACGCGGGGCTTTCTTCTGCGAGCGGCGGCTAAGACATCGCGTGAAAGCTGAAGTACTGCAGCTAGATCGCCGGATTGGGATCCTTCTGGCGGTGCTCTGCGGCCTGGCGATCGGCGTTTTCATTTATGCTGCCGCTCATCCGCCTCTGCTCACCGGTTACGACTTTGAGGCGTTCTGGTGCGGCGCCAAGGCGCTGTTGCAGCATGCAAGCCCGTACTCGAACGAGCCGCTCCACACGTGCGAAGCGACGACATCGCCGCCATTTTTCTTGCGCTATCCGCAAGTGACCGTCCCGGTGCCGCTTCCCGGTTATGCCATCGCGCTTTTCACACCGTTTGCGCTCGTACCGTTCGCGCTCGCGCGAATCGTGTGGATGATACTCCAAGTCTTTTGCGCGTTGGTGATCGGGCGTGGAATCGCGAAACTTTCGGGGATGCCGCCGCTTACCGCCTTGGCTGCGTCGGGACTTGCCGTGCTCGGCCCGGCGGTGTTACAGGGGGCGTTGTCTCCCATCCCGATCGCGTTGACGGTCTGTGCGGCGTTGGCACTACGCCGCAAGCAGTGGAACGCTGCCGCCATACTCTTGGGGTTTGCGATGGTCGAGCCGCACATGGTGCTGCCCGCGTGCGTAGCGGTATTTCTTGCGATTCCGCAGATGCGGATACGGCTGTTGGCGGCGGGAGCGGGTGCGGCGGCGGTGATGCTCGCGGCCCTGGGCCCGCAAGTAGCGCTGTCGTATTTCACGACGGTGCTCCCCTTACATGCCGCGTCCGAAGTCAACAACTTGGGCCAACTGAGCTTGACCGCCTTGCTCTACCATCTGGGAGCCGCTCCGGCGCTCGCGCTGCGTCTGGGTTCGCTGCAGTACGTTCTGTTGGCGCTCCTTGGGATATTCGCGGCGCGCGCGTTCTATCGCAGACAAGGCGATCGCTCGTGGCTGGTGCTTTTACCGGCGGCGTTTGCCGTTACCGGCGGCGCGTTCATTCATCTCGACGAGGTGGCGATGGCCGTTCCGCTGGCATGCGTCATCGTCATGCGGCGGCCGAACCCGCTCTCGATGCTTGCGCTTTTCATGCTGGCATTGCCCGTCGCGTCGATCCTCGACTGGTTTCCGCTCTCCGTTCCTGCTGCGATGCTCTGCGTGTGGCTGATGGTTCGCCCCGAGTTCCATCTTCGCCGTTTCGTACAGAACGGGATTCTGCCGGCGGCGGCCGCCCTGATCGTCATGGGAGGAGCGTTGGCGTTGCATTCGGTGGCCGGCGCGCAAGCCCAACAGGCGGTAACGCACGTCGTGAACCTCGCGAATCCCGGCGGTACGGCAAACGCGAGCGCGACGTGGTTTGCCTACAACTCCTTAGCAAAAATGACGCCGCTCTGGTGGCCGCAAGAGGTGTGGACGCTGCTACCGCTTGCGATCCTCGTAGCGCTTAGCGTGAGGGAGTCCGTCGTCGGCGATGCGGGAGACGTGCCGTGGCCGCGCCGCGTGGGCGCGCCCGCTACTTGGAATAGGACGGGCTTCCGACCCTAGCTAAACACGCCCCATGCTGGCTTATCGCATGCGTCTAGCCTTCGTCTTATGCGGTATCGCAGCCGTAGCGTTCGGGCCTTTGCCCGCAAACGCCGGGGCCAACGATCAGCCTGCGTCGGCTTCGGCCGTCGCGATCTCCTCCGCGCGCATCGACGCCGCGGTTGCCGCGCTGCCGGCGATCGCTCGCGCGATCGAGCGACGCTCCGGCGTACCCGGGATGGCAATTGCGGTCGTGCATAATGGGAAGATCGTCTATGCTGCGGGTTTCGGCGTGCGACGCGTCGGTACGAAGGAACGCGTCGACGCAAACACCGTTTTTCAACTTGCGTCGGTTTCGAAATCGCTCGCGTCCACGGTCGTTGCCGGAGTGGTCGGGCAAGGCGGCGTCAAGTGGAGCGATCCCGTAGCCAAATACCTGCCCGGCTTTACCCTTTCGGACCCGTACGTCGGCTCGCACGTGACGATCGCGGATATGTTCGCACATCGTAGCGGACTACCGGACCACGCGGGCGATTTGCTCGAAGATCTCGGCTACGATCGCGCGCAAATCATCCGGCGGTTGGCGCTGGAGCCGCTCGATCCGTTCCGCATCACCTACCATTACACCAACTTCGGATTGACGGCCGCCGCGCAAGCGGTGGCCGATGCCGAGCACACGACGTGGGAGGCGCTCTCGGCGCGGGTGCTCTACGGGCCGCTTGGCATGACGCATACCAGCTCGCGCTGGGCCGACTACGAACGCGCTCCCGACCGCGCCGTACTGCACGTGCGCGTGAACGGCCGCTGGAGGGTGAGCTCGCGCGAACCGGATGCGCAATCCCCCGCCGGTGGTGCGAGCTCGAGCGTTCACGACTTAGCGAAGTGGATGATCCTCGAATTGAATCTCGGCAAGTTCGACGGCAAGCAGATCGTCGGTCGCGATGCCCTGCTTGCGACGCAACAACCGCAGATCGTCAGCAACCCGCCGTCCGGGCCGTTCGCGCGCGCATCCTTTTACGGGTACGGGATGGGGGTTTCGTACGACGAGGCGGGGCGCTTGCGTTTGAGCCACTCCGGAGCGTTTTCTGCGGGAGCGGCTACATGCTATGAGATGTTACCCTCGGAAGATCTCGGGATCGTGATCTTGACCAACGGCGAGCCCAGCGGCGTGCCCGAATCCATCGCGAAGACGTTCTACGATCGGGTCGAATTCGGACGCGCGACGCGCGACTGGTACGCGCTGTACTCCGGCGGATTTGCAAAGATGCTAGCGCCGCACGGGGAGCTGGTGGGTAAGACCACGCCCGCGCACCCGCAACCGGCACTCGCACCGGCTTCGTACGTCGGAACGTATACGAACCAATACTACGGGCCGGCAACCGTCAGCGCGACCGCGACGGGTTTGCGATTAACCCTTGGTCCAAAGCACGAAACGTATGCGCTGCGGCATTGGAACGGCAACGTCTTTTCGATGCACCCATCCGGCGAAGGTTCGGACGGAGGCCCTAGCGCGGTAACGTTTACGCCGACGGCCGGCAATGGCACCACGTCGATGACGATCGAATATCTGAACGAAAACGGCTTGGGTACGTTCGGCAAACAGTAGCGTGCGGCGCGCACGCTCGCGTACCTGAGCAGGGAGGCGTTTCCTGGCGCCTAATGCAAGGGAACATGCGGTGGCTTGCATCCTTCGTTCGCGTACCGATTACCGGGGTCGCACTGTTGTTGGCGCTCGCGCGTCCGGCCGCCGCCGCACCGGTGCCGAATCAAGAAGTGATTCCGCCGGGCGAATCGCGCGCGATCGCTACAATCCTGCGGATGATCGAGGCGCAGGTCGAACGCGGCTATCGAGCCGGCGGCGCAGCCTTACGCGACGCGCATGCAAAGTCCCACGGATGCGTTCGTGCTCGCTTCACCGTTCGGCCAGGCCTCCCGCCGGACTATCGGGTGGCGGTCTTCGCCCGCCCGCGGTCATACGATGCGTGGATTCGATACTCGAACGGCTCCGAAGATATCCGCACGGACAGCCGGGGTGATGGCCGTGGCATGGCGATCAAGCTCCTGGGCGTTCCGGGACGCAAGATTCTGCCGGGTGAGGCCGACGCGCAAACGCAGGACTTTCTCGGCATCAATTTCCCGGTGTTTTTCATAAGGAACGTCGCCGAGTACGTTCGATTCTTTCAAGCGAAGGAGCACGGGACCGCCGTGCAGTTTTTCTCGTCGCGTCCGCATGAGGCCGCGATCGTTGCGGCGATCGATCGGCGCAAGATCCACGACGTCCTCGACGAGCGTTACTTCAGCATGACGCCCTACGAGCTTGGCGACCGGTATATGAAGTACGCGATGTTTCCGCAGCGGTGTATCGGAGAGCCCATACTTGGGCCCGTTGCGGCCGCCACGGGAGCGAACTATCTGCGCACCGAGATGCGACGGCGCCTAGCGGAGGGCCCGGCCTGCTTTGCGTTCGCGATTCAATTGCAGACCGATCCGGCGACGATGCCGATCGAGGACCCGACGATCGAATGGAGCGCCGCGCAATCGCCGTACGTAACGGTTGCCGATATTCGGATCGATCGGCAATCGTTCGATTCGCCCGCGCAGAATGCGTTCTGCGAGAACCTTTCGTACACGCCATGGCATGCGCTCCCGGCGCTTCGACCGGTGGGCGGCATCAACCGTGCGCGCCGCGCCATCTACGACGGTATTTCCGCGTTGCGCCACCGGCTTAACGGCGTACCGCGCACGGAACCGACCGAAGCCGACTTTAAGAAGGAGCCTCGCCCGTGAAGATTCGTCCCATCCCGATCGTTGCAACGGTGGTCGCCATCGCCGGCGCATTCGCGTTCGCGCCACATCTGCGCTCGGCCGAACCGTCGCACGCGGTTACGCTCGATCAGGGTTGGGACCATGCAACCAGGGTGGAGTTTTATCATAAATCGCAGGGCGCGGTCCTGATGCCTTCGGCGTTTCTGCGCGCGCTACGCATGCCGGACGGCAAGCCGTTCCTCGACCCGGCGCGGATGCATTCGTATGGATTTTTGCCGGGCGAGCCTGCGGGCAACCCCTATCCGCTTGGCATCGCCGACGACGACGGTAGCAAGACCGATGGCGTCCCGATGGCGGGGTTCACCTGCGCTGCCTGCCACACCGGCGAATTGACGTACCGCGGGACCTCGGTCCGTATCGATGGCGGATCGGCGAATCTGAATCTCCCCGCGTTTCAAAGCGCAGTGCGTCAGGCGCTCATGCGTACGGCAACCACGCCGGAGCTGCGCAAGCCGTTTTTGCGTAGGGCGATCGCGCTTGGGTATCCCGCCGCCAAAGCCGCTGCGGGCCTGGATGCGGAGGTCGCGCGCGACCGGTTCGTTCTGAAGGCGGTCGCCGGCTTACGCGGCACTCAGACGCCGGCCGGGCCGGGTATCGTCGATGCGTTAACGGGCATCGCCTTCAATGCGATGACGCTTGGGCTCTATCAATCCGACAACGCAAGACGGGCGCTCGCACCGACCAATTATCCGCCGCTCTGGGATATCTGGCACTTCGATTGGGTGCAATATAATGCGTCGGTTCATCAGCCGATGGATCGCAACGTCGGCGAAGATATCGGGCTGGGCGCACGTTTGAACATCGTCGACCCTGTAACGGGCAAACTCAATCCGGAATCGACGCGTTGGAAATCGACGATTCGCATTCGCAACCTGTACTGGCTCGAAAACGCGATCATCAAGCTCAAGCCTCCAACGTGGCCGGCTGCGTTCGGCCCGGTCAACGAAGCTCAGGCCGCGCAAGGGCGCGCGCTGTTCGTGCAAAATTGCGCGCGTTGCCACGGCGTCAGCAAGATCGCCGGAACCACCCCGCAGGAATGGTACATGCACGTGTTGCCGCTCAAGGTGATCGGTACCGATCCCAATCAAGCCATCGGGTTCGCGAAGACGACGTACAATGCGACCAAACTCGGCATGAGCGCGACCCTCGGTGGGCCGGAAGGGCTCGCGTATGTCGTGCGGCACGAGAAAGTCCAAGCGTACGAGGATGCGCACGTTCCCAAGAGCGAGTGGCCAAAGTACGACGGCTTCGGACGGTCGAGCCCGGTCGTCGCGCCGTGCGGGTATAAAGCACGGCCGCTGGTGGGCATTTGGGCGACGCCGCCGTTTTTGCACAACGGATCGGTACCGTCGGTCTTCGCGCTACTCTCCGATACGCGACCGGCGCATCCGATTCTCGGGAATCCGGAATTCGACCCGGTAAACCTCGGTTACGTGCAAGCCTCGGCGCCCGGAACGGTGACGATGAATACCGCGCTTGCCGGTAACTCAAATGCTGGCCATTGGTTCACGAACGACAAGGCGCGCAAAGGGCGAATCGGCCCCAAGCTCACCGACGCCCAGAAATACGACATCATCGCGTATCTCAAAACGGCAACGTACGCAACCTATCCGACGAAGACCGTTACCAGCGCCCGGCCGCTGCCGTGCGGCAACGACCGTAACTGGGCGAAGGACCTAGCCTATTAGGCGGCTATTCTTTGACGGCTGTTGCGATGAGGCTGGTGCGCGGGTTCCATTGGCCCTGGCTCTGCACTAGCTGTATGCCGATGAGGGCGTTCGCGCCCAGGGCTGCGGCGCGTTCTTTCAATTCGTGCAAGCACTCCTCGTACGAGAGCTCGTTGACGCCTTCGATGCTGGCGTAGACGACGCCGAGTTCGGCCGCGCCGTTCGCGAGGTGGTTCAACGTGCTAATGCGCATCAATTTCCCCCGTCGACCGCGGCGTAGACGCTCATCGAGTGTTCGAACGCATCCGACGAGAGCGCGAGTGGACCGGTGAAAGGCCGGTCGAGCAGCGTCATCATCAAGAGCAGCGTGCCGATCAACGACGCCATCAACACCGAAGCGATGATGTGCGGGAGCGGCCGCTCCATGAAAACGAGGAACGTCATCGCGATCACAATGGCGCCTCCGATGAGTACGCCCGCCCAAATAATGCCGGGAAGGCTTTCGCCGGCCTGCAACGTGCGGCGGTTGCGATCGTCGGCAACCGACCCCAGGGTGCTCAGGAAGGCTTGGCTGATGCTCGATGAGCCGACGCTCGGCTTGAGCGTCGCGAACGTGCGATACATATCGCCCAGAGCTTTGCGGGCAACCGGGCTCGCGCCGCCGGTGGCCGCTTGGATCGACCATTCTTTCGTTACCACCGCCTCGGTGTAATCGCGCAGCAATCCGCGCATCCTCGCTTGCTCCGCGGGCTGCATGCCGTTGGTTTGGCGATAGAGGGTGGTGAGCGTCGACGCTTCTTCGGCCGCGTTATCTTTGGCCGCACCGTAGTTCTCCCAGACCGCGATCACCAGAAAGCCGAGTAACACCGCGTACAGGGTTCCGGCCATCAGGAAGAGCGGTACCAACACGTCATTGTGGCCCTCGCGTACGTGCGGTCTCATGAATCGGCGAACGATTGCGACGCCGACGAGCGCGTAGACGGCGCAGAGGCCAACGATAAGCAATGCCAGCGTTAAAAGCTGCATGCAGTAATATCCTGAAGCATCATTTGGCGGCGATATTTGTCGCCGTCCGTGAACTCCCTTCCCCTACGAGCATGACTAGGATAAAGATTGCGCTAGGCGTCTGCCGCGCGTGGTCTGAACAGGGTGAAACGTTTGGTGAGTTCGAAGGCCGCGATGCTCGCGAGGCCGGCGCCCAGTGCCCACGCCATGTCGTCGTAGTGCAGGAAACCGAAAGAGAACAGCCCGCGTAGCAGCGGAATGTAGAGCACGGCTGCGAGAAATGCAAGCCCGCCGCCGATCGCCCACCACAGCGCGTGATTGCGGCTGCGCAAGGTCGCGATGATGCCGCCGGAGCGAGAACGGTCGGTGAGAATGAGGCCGAGGCTTGCGACGACCATCGTCGTGAACGTGAGCGCGCGCGCCACCTTTTCACCGTCTCCGCGCGCGAGGGCGATACTATAGATCGCCAGCACGATCGCGAACAGGATCGTCCCCTGCAGCAAGCCCAGCCCTACCGTACGGCGATCGAAGAGCGGCTCGCTCTGAGGCCGAGGCGGACGTTCCATAATAGTGCTCTCGGCGGGTTCGGCTTCGAAGACGATCGAGCAGGCCGGGTCGATGATCAATTGCAGGAACAGAATGTGCACGGGTAAGAGCATGAGCGGCCACCCGAGGATCACGGGGATGACCGACATGCCGATGATCGGTACGTGCGCGGCGATGACGAAGGTGGTCGCCTTACGCAGGTTGTCGAAGATGCGCCGCCCCATGCGCACGGCCGATACGATCGAGGAAAAGTCGTCGTCGAGAAGTACGAGCGCCGCCGATTCGCGAGCGACGTCGGTGCCGCGCCCGCCCATCGCAATGCCGATGTCCGCAGCCTTGAGTGCGGGCGCGTCGTTAACGCCGTCGCCGGTCATCGCGACGATTTCACCGTTCGCCTTCAACGCTCTAACCAAGGTGAGTTTTTGTTCGGGGACGACGCGGCAGAAGATGCCGGCATTCCGCACGCTTTCCTGGAGCGTGAGGTCGCTCATGCTCGCCAAATCGGTGCCCGTCACGTAGTTATCCGCCGACCGCATGCCGATTTGGCGGGCGATCGCGATGGCGGTTGGGGCGTAATCGCCGGTGACCATCACCACGCGGATTCCGGCGCTCTGCGCTTCGGCGATCGCCTGCGGAACCGATGCGCGCACCGGGTCGCGAAACCCGATCAGCCCAAGAAACGAAAAAACGAAGTCGTGCTGATCGGCAGGCAGAGTGGCGCCCTCGAAGGCCGCTTTCGCTACGCCCAGGACGCGGAGGCCGCCCGCTGCCAAGGCATTCGCCGCGTCGGCGATCGGTGCGGCTACGACCGCGTCGAGATGGCACAGATCGACGATGGCTTCGGGCGCTCCCTTTGCCGCGACCACATACGCGTCGCGATCTAACGCGCGCCATACCTGCGAGGTTGCGAGCATCGTACGCGAGATCGGATAGTCCAAGACCGGTTGCCAGTCCTTGCGTTCGTGTTCGGTGCCCGCGAGCGTGCGTTGCAGCGCCGTGTGTATCGCCTGCTCCATCGGATCGAACGGGTCCCGGCGGCTTGCCAGCACGCTGAATTCCAGCAATTCGTGGAATGTTTCCGGAAGGTCGGGCCGCGCTGCCTCGTCGCTAAGATCGAAAGATGCGCCGTTTGCAAAGATGTTCGTGAGGCTCATGTGATTTTGCGTCAACGTTCCCGTTTTGTCGACGCAGAGAACCGTCGTCGCGCCCAAGAGCTCGATCGCCGGAATGCGGCGCGTCAGCACGTGCTCTCGCGCGATTCTCCACGCACCCAATCCCAGAAAGATCGTTAAGACGAGCGGCAGCTCTTCGGGAAGAATCGCCATCGCGAGCGTGATGCCCACCAGAATGCCTTGTAGGAAGTTGCCGCGCGTAAAACCATAGATCAATGCGACCGCGACGCTGAGCCCGAGCGCCGCCCACGCCAGCATGCGGACGATGCGAGAGGTCTCTTCTTGCGTCCGGGTTCGTTCTTGCACCACGGTTTTCAATGCCGTGCTGATGTGGCCGATCTCGGAGTTGCGACCGGTCGCGAGCACGCGGGCCAGCCCGCTCCCGGCGACGATCAGCGTACCGGAAAACACGTACGGCAAATCGTCGCCGCCGGGCCGCTCCATCGTGTCGAGCGGATACGTCGCCGGACTCTTGCGTACCGGAACCGACTCGCCGGTGAGCAACGATTCGTCGGCGGAGATATTGCTGCACGCCAGCAACACCCCGTCGGCTGCGGCGCGATCGCCTTCGGAGACGACCAGCAGATCGTCGCGCACCACCTCGCGCCCGGGAATGCGCTGTCGCTTGCCCGAGCGGATGACGGTTGCGTGCGTTCCGGAGAGATCGCGCAACGCCGCGAGAGCCTGTTCGGTCCGCGATTCCTGTGCGATGCTGATCGCAACGATCACAAAGACGAAGCCCAGGAGCATCAGGGCCTCGCCCTTATTTCCGAGCACCAGATAGATGCTGCCGCAAACGATCAATAACAGGAACATGGGTTCGCGAACGACGTCAAAGGCCACGTTCAGAAAGCCGCGCCCCTTGCCCGAGGCTAGATCGTTATACCCATCGGAAAGCAACCGTTCGGCAGCGAGCGCGTCCGTCAGCCCTTCGGTAAGGTCCGGTCCCATAGGTATCCAATGCTACCGGCGCGAGGAGAAGGAAGTGGGAACGCGGCGCTAGCCGGGGGCGCGCCCGGGGCCTTCCCAGGTAGCGAGTAGGATGCGAGCGACCCCGTTGCAAGCGGCGACGACATTTCGCCGCGTTGGTGGCAAGGCGTCCAGCCGTCAAGCCACGCACAACGGCCTTTTCTCCCCGCTCTGCGCCTTCACTCGGCCATACAGGTGGCACTTCGCCTGCGATAATCGCA
>DATKQG010000033.1 GCA_035532835.1 Candidatus Dormiibacterota bacterium | reverse complement strand
CAGCGTGTCCATCGCCGCTATCGGTCGATCGTCCATGACCAAACCCCGTTCGTTCTGCAGTTAGAGCGGAAACATTTCCCTGACGTGAAACAGGTGAAAGAAGAGGATTGTCGATCCAAGCGCTAGGAGCGAGCCGGCGATCACCTGCATCAACGTATGCGCCTTGAGATATACGCGGGCCCAGCAGACCATCGGCACGAGGATCAGAAACGGCAGCGTCTGTTGCCCGTAGAGCAGCGTAAGCGCGACCAGCGGGGCGGTGATCCCGAGAGCGTGCGTACTGATCTTCCAGTAACGCGTGATGTACTGGACGATCAGCGTCGAGAGCGTGTACGCGGCCATCGACGCGATCATCAGAATCGGCGAACGCAGCATCCACAGCGCCAGGGTCCCCAGCAGATAGAACACCACGAACGCGCCCAATACCGATTCCCGCTCGTGCCGCACCGACATATCCAGATCGGAGATGCGATCGGTTCCGTAGAGCCAAAAAACGTAGAGCATCGGACCGAGCGAGGTGAAGAAGGTCGAGACGAACAGCAGGAACCAAAAATCGAGCGTGCCTTGGGCGCTGGTATGGGCCAGAATGACAAAGAGCGCAAGCGCCGTTAGAAACGGGTTAAAGATCGTCGAGAGAATCCGGGCCAGGTCGCGCCAGACGCGACGCCCTTTGATCGCGACGATCGGGGTGGTGGGTTCCAGCACGAATGCTACTAACGTAGGCAAACCACAGAGTCCTGCCCTGCGTTACCCGGCGGGGTGGTTTTTCGCACCTCACCGTCGAACTGGGGAGGTTCCATGGTCATCGAACGCATTCAGACGCCCGCCGACGTCAAGGCGCTGCCCCGCGCCGATCTCGACGAACTCGCGCGAGAGATCCGCGATATGCTGGTCGTTACGTGCTCGCGGAACGGCGGCCACTTGGCGCCCAATCTCGGCGTGGTCGAGTTGACGCTCGCGCTGCATCGCGTCCTCAATCTCCCGGCCGATAAGCTGCTGTGGGATGTCAGCCATCAGACGTACGTCCACAAATTGCTCACGGGCCGTCGCGACCGGTTTCATACCCTGCGCACCGGCGGGGGCATCTCGGGCTTTGCGATGCGCAGCGAATCCGAGTACGATGCCTTCGGCGCCGGCCATGCGAGCACGAGCGTCTCGGCTGCGCTCGGCATGGCGGTTGCGCGCGATCTGGCGGGCGGCAGCGAGAGCGTGGTCGCGGTAATCGGCGACGGAGCCCTAACCGGTGGCCTCGCCTACGAAGCGCTGAACAATGCGGGGCAACTCCCCTCGAGCTTCATCGTCGTGTTGAACGACAACGAGATGTCGATCGCACCGAACGTCGGAGCGATATCGTCGTATCTCTCGGTGCTGCGCAGCAAGCCGTTAGCGAATTTTGCGCGAGAGAAAGCCAAGGACGTACTCGGGCATATGCCGTTCGGCGGCACGGCCCGCAAGGCGCTCGCGAGCGCCGAAGTCGCCGCCATGCGCTTCGTCGCGCCCGCCGAGAAGACGGCCGTCATTTTCGAAGAGCTGGGCTTTCGCTACATGGGCCCGTTCGACGGGCATAATATCGATACGCTGGTCGACGCATTCGAAACCGCGGTGCATTTAGGCGGCCCCGTTCTCGTGCACGTGCGCACGATCAAGGGCAAGGGCTACGAGCCCGCCGAGAAAGACGCGCGCACGTTTCACGGCGTAAGCGGCGCGTTCGATGTTGAAAACGGCAAACTCGAGATCAAGCCGGACGCGCGCCCTACCTACTCCGACGCGTTCGCCGCGGCGCTCTGCGAGGTTGCGGCGAAGGACGATCGCATCATCGCCATCACCGCTGCCATGCCCGACGGCACGAAGCTTTCGAAATTCGCTAAAGCCTTCCCCAACCGGTTCTTCGACGTCGGGATCGCCGAGGCGCACGCCGTGTGCTTCGCTGCCGGTGCCGCGGCGTCGGGCATGAAGCCGATCTGCGCGATCTACTCCACGTTTCTCCAGCGCGCGTACGATCAAATCGTGCACGACGTGTGCGTGCAGAATCTGCCGGTCGTATTCTGCATGGATCGAGCGGGCTTGGTGGGCGACGACGGGCCGACCCACATGGGCCTATACGACATCGCCTACCTGCGCACGTTACCGAACATGCTCGTGCTCGCGCCGCGAAACGAAGACGAATTGTTGCCGATGCTGGAGTTCGCGCTCGAGCAGAGCGGCCCGGTCGCCGTCCGTTATCCGCGCGGCTCGAGCAACGGGCGTCACCACAGCCCGGTCGCGCCGATCGTCGCGGGCCGTTCCGAGGTCCTGCGAAGCGGGAAGGGCGTGGCCATCGTCGCGCTCGGGAACACCGTCGACGTGGCCCTGGACGCCTACGACCTGCTGGCCAGCGGGGAATTTGGGCGCTCCGACGCCCTGCCGACCGTGGTCAACGCGCGGTTCGCAAAGCCGGTCGACGGGGCGCTGCTCGAGGAGCTCGCCAAAGATCACGAGCTGATTATCACCCTGGAGGAGCACGCCCTCGCAGGCGGCTTCGGCTCGGCGGTCGTAGAGAGCGTCTGCGATCGTGGCCTGGGGGTGGCCGTGGAGCGCATCGGCGTCCCGGATATCCTGGTCCAGCACGATTCCCAAGCGGCTCAACGTGCTCGGTTTGGACTGAGCGCCGAGAGTGTGGCAGAGCGTGTCGCCCGTTCCCTGGGCGGCGAGACGATTCGTGCCACGCGCCCGTTCACATTGTAACTAGAGGAGAGAACCACGTTGAAGCCGTTTCAAATCGCCGCCGCGGCGACGTCCGCGCCCGCGGTGCAGACCACGACCGTGCCGAATCCGATAGCGACCCAACTGACGTCCACGCCGCTCCAGACGCCGATCAGCGTGCAGCCGCAGTCGTTCTTCCAGATTCACGCATCGTGGCTGACGCACGGCATCGCCGGCCTCTTCCTGGTCAGCGCGATCGGTTTAGTGATCCTCCTGGCGATCCAAACCACAAAACAAGAGGGGCTTTCGGGCACCATCGGAGGCCGCGTCGAATCGGCGTATCGTGGCCGCATGGGCGCGGACGAACAGCTCAAGCGCATCACGGGGATCGTCGCGGGCGCGTTTTTCTTTACCGCATTTCTGCTCTCGCTGACCGGCATCTAGCACAACCTCGATGTCGCTGTTAGATCTTCGGAATCTTCGGACGACCTTTCGTACCGAAGACGGCCCGGTAACGGCCGTCAACGGCCTCTCGTTCTCAATCAACGCCGGCGAAACGCTGGGCATCGTCGGCGAATCCGGATCGGGCAAATCGGTCACCTCGCTCTCGATCATGCGGCTGCTGGCGCGCAACGCCAGCGTTACCGCCGATGGCATCTTCTTTAACGGCAGCGATTTGCTCAAAAAGAGCGAAGCCGAGATGCGCAAAATTCGCGGTCATCAGATCGCGATGATTTTCCAGGATCCGATGACCTCGCTCAATCCGGTCATGACGATCGGCGAGCAAATCGCGGAAGCCGTGCGCTTGCATCTGGGTCTGAATCGCCGGGAAGCGCAAGACAAAGCCGTCGAGATGCTGGAGAAAGTCCGCATTCCCTCGCCGCGCAATCGCCTGGGCGATTACCCGCATCAATTCTCCGGCGGCATGCGGCAGCGCGTCATGATCGCCATGGCGCTCTCGTGCAGCCCGCAATTGCTCATTGCCGACGAGCCGACGACCGCACTCGACGTCACCATTCAGGCGCAGATTCTCGAACTGATGAACGAGATGCAGCAAGAGACCGGCGCGGCGATCATCCTGATCACCCACGATCTCGGCGTCGTCGCAGAAGTCTGCAAGAACGTCCTGGTGATGTACGGCGGAAACATGGTCGAATACGGAACCGCCCAACAGATTTTCAGCGATCCCAAAATGCCGTATACGCAAGGGTTGCTCGCGTCGTTGCCGCGCCTGGACGATTCCGGACATCGCCGCTTGGAACCGATCCAAGGCCAGCCGCCGAATTTATTGCGGCTACCGCCGGGCTGCGCGTTCGCTCCGCGTTGCACGCATCGCATGCCGATCTGCGCCGAACCCGTGCCGCTGTACGATTTCGGGGCCGGGCACGTTGCGCGTTGCTGGCTCTACGACGACCGCTCCAAGGAGCAGCGGACGGTCGAAGTCGCACCCGCGCCGATCGCGCAGGATGAGACGCCGGCATGAGCGCGCAACTCGAAGTAAAGCCGCCGCTGGTCGAGGTCAAGGGCCTCTACAAATACTTTCCGATCCACGCGGGGCTGTTCTCGCGACACGTCGGGGACGTCAAGGCCGTTGACGGGGTGGATTTCTCGATCGCTGCCGGCGAAACGCTGGGTTTGGTCGGCGAGTCCGGCTCGGGCAAAACGACGATCGGACGGCTGGTGCTGCGCCTGCTGGAACAGACGCGGGGCGAGATCTTTTTCAACGGCGCCAACATCACCAACGTCGGCCGCACCGAGATGCGGCACCTGCGCCGCGAAATCCAGATCATTTTTCAGGATCCTTTTGCGAGCCTGAACCCGCGCATGACGGTGGGCGACATCGTCTCCGAACCGCTGCGGATTCACAACATCGCGCACGGGCGCGCCGCGACCGATCGTCTCAACGAATTGCTCCGTCTGGTCGGCTTGCAGCCGTATCATGCCAACCGCTATCCGCACGAATTCTCCGGTGGACAGCGACAGCGCATCGGGATCGCGCGAGCGCTGGCGGTCGATCCGAAGTTCATCGTCTGCGACGAGCCGGTCTCCGCGCTGGACGTTTCGATTCAGGCGCAGGTCATCAATTTGCTGGAGGATCTCCAGTCGCAGTTGGGGCTGACCTATCTCTTCATCGCGCACGATCTCTCGGTCGTCCGTCACATTTCCACGCGGATCGCGGTGATGTACGTCGGCAAGATCGTCGAGCTAGCCGGGCGCGATACGCTGTACGAGCGTCCGCTCCACCCCTACACTCAAGCGTTGCTCTCGGCGATCCCCATCCCCGACCCCAACGTTGAGGGCCGGCGCAAACGCATCGTGCTGACCGGCGATATCCCCTCGCCGGTGAACCCGCCGTCGGGTTGCCGTTTTCATACGCGCTGCCCCGTCGCATTCGATCGATGCAGCGTGGAAGAACCCGCATTTATCGAATATGAGGCGGGGCATTCGACCGCATGTCATTGGGTCCAAGAACACAACGGCCAAGCGCCGAACCTCGCGAACGGCCCCGTCGTCGTATCTGCCGCGCCTTAAAACCGGCTGAAATCAAAAGAAAAAGAGAGAGGCGATCGCACGCGGCGATCGCCTCTCTCTTTACGTTGCCGTATTAGGCGTTAAGCCTTTTTGCGGCGTACGGCCTTACGAACGGCCTTCTTGCGCGCGGGTGCGGCGGCTTTCTTGCGTCCGCCGGCTGCCTTCTTACGTCCGCCGGCAGCTTTCTTGCGTCCAGCGGTCTTCTTGCGTCCGGCAGTAGCCTTCTTGCGTCCGCCGGCAGCTTTCTTGCGTCCAGCGGTCTTCTTGCGTCCGCCGGCAGCCTTCTTGCGTCCAGCGGTCTTTTTGCGCGTGGTCTTTTTGCGTCCGGCAGTCGCCTTTTTACGCGTTGCCTTCTTGCGTGTGCCGACGGCTTTTTTGCGTCCGGCAGTGGCTTTCTTACGTCCGCCAGCAGCCTTCTTGCGCGTTCCGGTGGCCTTTTTACGTCCGCCCGCGGCGGCCTTTTTACGTGCGCCGACAGCCTTTTTACGGGTTGCTTTGCGACGCGGTTTTTTCTTCTCTTCGGCCATTGTGCCGCCATTCATCATGGTATCGGAGTCCATTCATTCCTCCTCGTCCCCCGGGGGACGAACAGCGTTATTTGGACAGCGCATATATTGCGCATTGAGCGCATCATAAAGGATTTTGCAAAATGTTGCAAATGCGCGCGGTACGCCCACGCGCGCGTGGGCTCGCGCGTCGGGGGCTCTATTTCCGGGGAATCGCCGCCGGTGCATTGCCCCGGTCTTGACCCCGGGGGTATACTAAGCCCCGTGAAAAAGCCCGTGATCATCGTCGAATCGCCTACCAAGGCGCGCACGATTAAAAAGTTTCTTCCGGCGCGTTACGTCGTCAAGGCCTCCGTGGGGCACGTACGCGACTTGCCGAAGAGTACGCTCGGCGTCGACGTCGATCATGACTTTACCCCGAAATACCTCACGATCAAGGGTAAAGGCGACATCATCAAAGAGCTCAAGGCGGCCGTAAAAGGCGCCAGCGAAGTCTATCTCGCCACCGACCCCGATCGGGAAGGCGAGGCCATCGCCTGGCATTTAGCCGAATTGCTCAAGCTCGAAAATCCGCAGCGTATCGAGCTGCACGAAATAACCAAAGAGGCGGTGCTCGCCGCGCTCAAGGACCCCCATCGGATCGATCAAGACCGCGTCAACGCGCAGCAAGCGCGCCGAATTTTGGACCGTTTGGTCGGATATAAAATTTCGCCGCTGCTCTGGGCGAAGGTGCGCGGCGGGCTCTCCGCCGGGCGCGTCCAGTCCGTTGCGGTACGAGTCATCGTCGACCGCGAGCGCGAGATCGCCGCGTTCGTGGCGCGCGAATACTGGTCGCTGACGGCGCAACTTGCAACCGAGCGCGAGCCGCAGATCGTTTTTCCCGCCGAGTTGGTAGCTCGCGACGGCCAGAAATACGAGATCGTTAATAAAGAAGAAGCGGATATCGCCCTGGCCGCGCTCGAAAGCGCGGCCTTCGTCGTGGATACGATCAAACGGCGCGAAGTGCGGCGCAACGCCCCGGCTCCGTTTACCACCTCAACCCTGCAGCAAGAAGCCTCGCGAAAACTCCGCGTGCGCGTTCGCCGAGCGATGCAGATCGCGCAAGGCCTCTACGAAGGTGTGGACCTGGGAGGTTCCGAGGGAACCGTCGGTCTGATTACCTACATGCGTACCGACTCGACGCGCATCAGCGACCAGGCGCGCGACGCGGCTCGCGAATTCATCACCGAGACCTACGGCGAGGCGTTTCACGGCGGCCGGCTGCACAAGATCCGCGAAGGCGCGCAGGACGCTCACGAAGCGATCCGCCCGACGTCCGTGTCGCGGACCCCGGAGAAGGTCGCGCACGTGCTCAAGCGGGACGAACTGCGGCTCTACACGCTCATCTGGGAACGTTTCGTCGCATCGCAGATGGCCGCGGCGGTTCTGGATCAGACGACGGTGGAAATCGCCGCCGCGAACTACACGTTCCGGGCCACCGGCAGCATCATGAAATTCCCGGGATTCACGAAGTTGTACGAAGAGGGCAAGGACGATCCCACCGCGGCAGAGGCCGTTTCCAAGGGTAAGGAGCGGATCCGGCTTCCCGAATTGCTGGAGCGCGATGCGCTCGATCGTCGCGGGCTCGAACCCAAGCAGCATTTCACCGAACCGCCGCCTCGCTACACCGAAGCCACGCTCGTCAAGGCGCTGGAAGAGAACGGGATCGGCCGCCCCTCGACCTATTCGACCATCGTCGATACCATCCAAGCGCGTGGTTACGTGACGCAGGAAGAGCGACGTTTTCACCCCACCGACATCGGGTTCGCGGTGAACGATCTCCTGGCCGAGCACTTCAAAGACGTCGTCGACCTCAAGTTCACCGCCGGCATGGAGGGCGACCTCGATCGCGTTGCGGACGGCAACGAAAACTGGGTCGAGGTTTTGCGCAAGTTCTACGGACCGTTCGCAGCCGAACTCGAGGAGGCTGAGAAAAAGCTTCCAAAGGTGGAGATCAGAGACGAGCCCACCGACGAGATCTGCCCGAATTGCGGACGCCCGATGGTCATCAAGACCGGACGCTTCGGCAAATTCATTTCTTGCACCGGCTATCCGGAATGTAAGACGACCAAACCGATCGTCAAAGACACCGGGGCGAAATGCCCGAAGGACGGCGGCGCGATCGTCGAGCGGCGTTCCAAAAAGGGCCGCACGTTCTTTGGATGCGCGAACTACCCGCTCTGCGACTTCGTTTCGTGGGATCGCGTGATCCCGGAACCATGCCCGGTCTGCGGTGCCTACGTGGTCGCTAAGAATCGGCGCGGCGGGACGCAACTGCTGCAGTGCTCGGCGGATAAGGAACACGATCTCTCCGTCCTGCAGGCCGCGCGCGGCGGCGCGGACGATGCGGCCGAAGAGCCCGAACCCGTCGGTGCCTAGGAGCCTGACCGTGATCGGCGGCGGCCTTGCGGGCTGCGAGGCAGCGTGGCAGGCCGCGCAGCGCGGCATCGACGTCGATCTCTACGAAATGCGTCCGCATCGCAGCGGCCCCGCGCACAAGACGGATCGGCTGGCCGAATTGGTATGCAGCAATTCTCTGCGCGGCGCGGCACTCGAAAACGCGGTCGGATTGCTCAAGGAAGAGTTGGCGCGTCTGGATTCGATCGTGGTCGGTTGCGCGCGCGAGGCCGCCGTTCCGGCCGGCGGCGCGCTTGCGGTCGATCGGGACCGCTTCGCCGCCGCGGTTGAATCGCGGATCGCCGCGCACCCGCGCATCACGCTTCGCCGCGAAGAAATCACCGCGATACCGCTCGATCGCCCCACCATCGTGGCCTGCGGGCCGTTGCCGGGCCAGGCGCTGTTGGAGAGCATCGATAGCCTCCTCGCGCGCACCGCTACCGAGCGAGGCCTCCCGCCCGCGCAGCGCCGCCTGCACTACTTCGACGCGGCCTCGCCCATCGTGTCGGCGGATTCGATCGATGAAAGCGTGATGTATCGCAAATCGCGCTACGAAAAAGGCGACGGCGACGACTACGTCAACATCCCCCTCGATCGCGAGCAGTACGCGCGCCTGCTGCACGATTTACGGACGCTGGAGCGGCATCAACCGAAGGATTTCGAAAACGCCGGCGCCGGGGAGACGCGCTATTTCGAGGGCTGCCTGCCGATCGAAGAGATGGCCGACCGGGGCGACGACGTGCTCCGCTTCGGCCCGCTCAAACCGGTGGGATTGCGCCATCCGGTCACCGGTATCACGCCCCACGCCGTGGTGCAACTGCGCAAAGAAAACGCGCAGGGAACCGCATTCAATCTGGTCGGTTTCCAGACGCGCTTGAGCTGGCCGGCCCAGCGCGAAGCCTTCGGGAAGTTGCCCGGGCTCGCGCAAGCCGAGTGGTTGCGCCTTGGGGTGATGCATCGCAACACCTTCATCGATGCGCCCCGGATGCTCGATTCGCAGCTACGGGTGCGCGGAACGGCCGCGCTCTACTTCGCCGGGCAGATTACCGGGGCCGAGGGATACGTCGAAGCCGCCGCCTGCGGCGCGATGACCGGCATCCACGCCGCGCGCGAGCTCTTGGGCCTTCCCGCGGTTGAAGTGCCGAACGGAACGGCGCTGGGAGCGGTCGTCGCCCATCTGCAAAATACGCAGACTGCCGATTTCCAACCGGCCAACGTGACGTGGGCGCCCTTCCCGCCGCTCGAGCGGGAGATCCGCGATAAACGCGTTCGGCGCGGCGCGATGGCCGAACGCGCGTTGACGCTGCTCGCCGAGTTCATCCGCTCGGTTGCTCCCTGAAACCTCAAGCACGCATGATGGGTAGACTCGGGTTGAGATGAAAATTCGATCGACCACGATCCTCGCCGTCCGCCGGAACGGCGCGCTCGCCATCGCCGGCGACGGGCAGGTAACCCTCGACAAGACCATCGTCAAGCACAGCGCGCGCAAGGTCCGCAAGATCGCCGGCGGCAAGGTCGTGGCCGGATTCGCCGGCTCGGCCGCCGACGGTATCACGCTACTCGAAAAATTCGAGAAGAAGTACAACGAATTCAAGGACGTGACGCGAGCGGCCGTGGAGCTGGCCAAGGACTGGCGTCAGGATCGCGCGCTTCGCAGGCTCGAGGCGTTGCTGATCGTCGGGACGCCCGATCACCTGTTCGTGCTTTCGGGTACGGGTGACGTGATCGAACCGGACGAGGGCATCGCCGCGATCGGTAGCGGGGGACCGTACGCCCAGGCTGCCGCGGCCGCGCTCTTGCGCAACACCGATATGGATGCGTCCGAAATCGCGCGCAAAGGTCTGGAAATCGCCGGTGAAATCTGCATCTACACCAATCACGACATCACGGTGGAGACGCTTCCATGAACGGTACCGCGATCGCCGACCCCGCGCATCTCACGCCGAGCCAGATCGTCGAAGCGCTCGATAAATACATCGTGGGCCAAGCCAAGGCTAAGCGCGCGGTTGCCGTAGCGCTGCGCAATCGCTATCGCCGAACGCGCGTGCGCGAAGATTTGCGCGAAGAGATCACGCCGAAGAATATCCTGATGATCGGGCCGACCGGCGTCGGAAAGACCGAGATCGCGCGACGCCTCGCCGGTTTGGTCGGCGCGCCGTTCGTCAAGGTCGAAGCCACGAAATACACCGAGGTCGGTTACGTCGGCCGCGACGTCGAATCGATGGTCCGCGACTTGGTCGAATCCTCGATACGCACCGTCGGCGACGAGCGCCGCGCCGAAGTGAAGGATCTCGCCGACAAACACGCCGTCGATCGCATCATCGACATCCTCAATCCGGAGACCGCTCCGCGCGCGCCCCAGCAGCCCAACCCGTTCGCCGCAACGCTCGGTTCGATTTTCGGAAGCAATTATTCCCAACCGCAACCGCCGCAGCCGGAACCGCAGCCGGCCACGCCTCCGAGCGATGCGCAACGCATTCGCGAGCAGACGCGTGGAGAGATCGAGCGCGGCTTCTACGACGTGCGGTTGGTCGAAATCGACGTCGAGGAGACGGCGAGCCTGCCGATCGGCATCATGGGCGGCATGGATCAAGGCGGCGGTGGCGGCGACATCGGCGAGATGCTCGGCGGCATTCTGCCTAAACGTAAGAGCAAGAAGCGCGTCACGGTTCTGGAAGCGCGACGCATCTTCGCGCAAGAAGAAGCCAACAAACTCATCGATATGGACGCCGTCAAACGCGAAGCCCTGCGACGCGCGGCCGAAGACGGCATCATCTTCATCGACGAGATCGACAAGGTTGCCGGACGCGAGGGCGCGCGCGGCGGGCCGGACGTCTCCCGCGAAGGCGTGCAGCGCGACATTCTGCCGATCGTGGAAGGCTCGACGGTTACCACCAAACACGGCACGCTGAAAACCGATCACATCCTGTTCATCGCGGCGGGCGCATTTCACATGAGCAAGCCTTCGGATCTGATTCCCGAATTGCAGGGGCGCTTCCCGATTCGCGTCGAGCTGGATTCGCTGACCGCGGAGGATTTTAAAACCATCCTCACCCAGCCCAAGAACGCGCTGGTCGAACAATACAAAGCTCTGCTCGCTACCGAAAACGTGACGCTCGACTTCGGAGAAGATGCGATCGAGCAACTCGCACAGTTCGCGATGCAAGTCAACGAACAAAGCGAGAACATCGGCGCGCGTCGCCTGCATACGGTACTCGAGCGTCTGTTGGAAGACGTCAGCTTCGCCGCTCCCGAGACGGGAGGCACGGTGACGATCGACGCCGCCTTCGTCCGCGCACGCCTCGCCGACGTCGTCGAGAACGCCGATCTTTCGGGCTACATCCTCTAGCGAGATCTAACGCGTGGCCGAGTACCCGAGCGCTCCGGGATGCCACACGGGGTTGGGGAACCTGTGATTTTTGTGCAATCGACATGGATGTCGACTTCCTTTGGCCGTTGCACAAAAACGCAGGAGTAGGAAGCGCGCACGATGCGCGCTGACGAACGGTTCCCCAACCCCGTGTGGCATCCCGGAGCGCTCGGGTACGAGCAGCGCAGGCTCTCATGGTGCTCTCAGGCATCCGTCGCAGGATCGCCGTAGAATATGGCTGGTATGAGAACATCGTTGAATCTTGGTGCGCTCGCCGCAATCGTTGGGCTCTCGCTTGCCGCCTGCGGCGGCGGTGGCGGCGGCTCGGTCACGCCTCCGGCTCCGTGCGTGTTGCCCGCTACGGTGCAGATGATCTATCCCGTGCCGGGCTCGACCGGCGTGCCGGACAACCCGCAGCAGTTCGTTTTTGCGGAGAGCGCG
>DATKQG010000032.1 GCA_035532835.1 Candidatus Dormiibacterota bacterium | reverse complement strand
CTTGCCGCAGCGAAGGCGCATAGCGCCGAAGCGGAATCTTCAACATTCGGGCCCCTGGGCGCGCGAAGCGCGCTCGGGACAGGCAGCGGACTTTGACTCCGCCATCGTTGGTTCGAATCCAGCCACCCCAGAGCGTCGCTCGCGGCGTGCGCGTTGCGCTCCCGGCGCGCGAAGCGCTCGCTGCGAGGTCGTACATTGTGCTCGTCCGCGTGGGGCAGGTACGGGTTCGTGCTTGGAAAACCGACTCGTCATGCCGATTCTGCGCGCCACGATCGTCGCCGCCGCGCTTCTTTGCGTGTGCATCGCACAAGCGTCCGCGGTTGTGCCACTGCTCTTGCAGTCGCCGACCGTCAGTCGGACGGGAATCGCCTTCGTCTACGGAGGCGATATTTGGACGGTAGGCCGTCGTGGCGGTGAAGCGCGACGACTCGTCACTGGATACGGCCTCGCAAGCGCGCCGTTCTTCTCGCCCGACGGCAGAACGATCGCGTTCAGCGCCGACTACGACGGGAACGTGAACGTCTTCACGGTCCCCGCAAGCGGCGGTGAACCCACGCGCGTGACGTACCATCCGGGTGCCGACGTCGTCATCGGCTGGACGCCGGACGGCCAGAGCGTGCTCTTCCGGTCCGGGCGAAACAGCCCCACGGACGCGACGCAAGCCTACGAGATCTCGCCGCACGGCGGATTCGCGCGCGCGCTCCCGCTGCCGGACGTGAGTGCGGGCTCGTACTCGTCCGACGCAACCCACTTCGCGTACGTTCCGAACAACCAGTGGGAGCCGTTCTGGCAAGGGTACCGCGGCGGCCAGACGACACCGATCTGGATCGCGAATCTAGCGAACTCGTCTGTCGTCGCGATTCCCAGGAGTAACTCGAACGACCGCTTTCCGATGTGGGTCGGCGAGTCGATCTACTTCGTTTCGGACCGAGGCGGGTCGTACGCGCTCTATGCGTACGATACGCGTTCGCACACCGTGCGCCAAGTCGTCGCGAACCGTCACGGCTTCGATATCATCTCCGCGTCGGCAAATGACGGTGAGATCGTGTACTCGCAGTTCGACTCGATCCACTTGTACGATCCCCGCTCGGGCACCCAGCGCGAGATTCCGATCGCGATACGTGCCGACATGCCCCAGGTTCGCCCGCACTGGGAGGCGGCCGGCGCCCAAATCCAAAACGCGGGCATCTCCCCAAGCGGCGTACGCGCCGTGTTCGAAGCGCACGGCGATATTTTCACGGTGCCGGCGGAGCACGGTAGCACCCGTAACCTTACGCAAACGCCCGGCATCGAGGAGCGCAGCCCGGCGTGGTCCCCGAACGGGAAGTGGATCGCGTACTTCTCCGATGCCGGCGGCGAATATGCGCTGCACGTACGCGATCAGCTAGGCCTGCAGCCAGAACGCGTCTATGCGCTGGAACCGCACCCGTCATTTTACTACTCGCCGCTCTGGTCGCCTGACAGCAAGAAGATCGCGTATGCCGACAAGCACTTAGGGATATACGTGATCGACCTCAGCGAAACGCATCCGCGCGCCGTGAAGATCGGGGAGCAGCCGTACGAGGGTTTCGGTCCGAACCCTTTGGACGCGTCGTGGTCGCCGGACAGCCGGTACCTGGCGTACTCGAAAGAGCTGCCGAACTTCCTCCACGCGATATTCACCTACGACACCATTGCGCGTGCGACGCACCAGATCACCGACGGCATGAGCGATTCGACGAGTCCCGCCTTCGACCGCAGCGGCAAGTACCTGTACTTTCTCTCGAGTACGGACACCGGCTTGGCCGCCTACGGGCTCGACATGGAATCCGACGAGCGTCCCGTGACGAATAACGTGTACGCTGCCGTATTGCAGAGCTCGATAGCCTCACCGATCGCTCCACGCAGCGACGACGAGGCGACGAGCAGCGATGAGCCGGTGCGGCCGGCAGCGTCGCCGAGGCCGCGCAGGGCAGCGATCGATTTCGCCGGCATCGGTCAGCGCATCGTCGCGCTCCCCATCCCGGCCGGAAACTTCGCATCGTTGCAGGCCGGTGCAGCCGGAAACATCTTTCTCTCCGAGGCGCCGCTCGTCGCCGTCGGCGAGGCGCCGCCGGCACTCGCACTCTTCCGGTTCGACCTGGCATCGCAACACCTGACGCCCTGGGCACAGGGAGTCAGCGGCTATACGATCTGTGCCGACGGAAAGAAGATGCTGCTCCAGCATTCCGGTGCTGCGCCGGGAGCTTCGACGTGGGCGATCGTCGGAACATCGCAGCCGCCCAAAGCGGGTGAAGGAACCCTAGCAACATCCGCGATGACCGTCTATGTCGTTCCTCGGGAAGAGTGGGCACAGATGTATCGTGAGACCTGGAGGATCGAGCGCGATTTCTTCTACGATCAGCACTATCACGGTCTAAATATCGCCGCGGCCGAGCGGCGGTTCTCCGTCTTCCTTCCCGGGCTCGCCTCACGCGATGACTTCACGTATCTAACGCACGAGATGCTCAGTTATCTCTCCGTCGGGCACCTCTGGGTGGCCGGCCCTGCGTCGACGCCGTATCCGCTTCGCGTGAACATCGGCTTGCTGGGCGCCGACTATACGATCGCCAACGGTCACTGGCGCTTCGCGAAGATCTACGACGGCGAGAACTGGAATCCGCAGCTCCACGCTCCGCTCACGCAACCCGGAGTGAACGTCAAGGCCGGCGAGTATCTCTTTGCCGTAAACGGTACGCCCGTCACCACGGGTCGCGAAGTCTACGCGTTCTTTCAGGAGACCGCCGGTAAGCAGACGACGATTCGCGTCGGCCCCAATCCCGACGGGACCGGCGCGCGAAACGTCACCGTCGTCCCGTTGGCCAGCGAGGCGAACCTTCGAAAACTGAACTGGATCGAAGGGAACCGGCGTCTCGTCGACCGCTTGAGCGGTGGCAGGCTCGCGTACGTCTACATGCCGGACACCGCGTTCGGAGGATTCACAAACTTCAACCGATACTTCTTCGCTCAGGTGAATCGTGAGGGCGTGATTCTGGACGAGCGCTACAATCACGGGGGTCAGATCGCCGATTACGTCATCGACCTTCTGAGTCGCCACGCACGCGCGATTATTCGCGCACGCGACGGTGAAGCGTACCTGGACCCGCCGCTTGCGATCAACGGCCCGAAGGTGATGGTCATCAACGAGTATGCGGGCTCCGGCGGTGATGCGATGCCGTGGCTGTTTCGTAAAGCCGGCCTCGGGCCACTCGTGGGCGTTCGCACGTGGGGTGGCTTGGTCGGAATCGGCGGCTATCCGCCGCTGATGGACGGCGGTGACGTCATGGCGCCGCGTATCGCCATCGGAGGTCTCCACGGTCATTGGGAAGTCGAAGGCCACGGCGTCGCACCGAACGTCGACGTGCAGCAAGATCCCCGGCTCGTGCGCGAGGGACACGACCCGCAGTTGGAGGCCGCGGTCGAAGCGGCGCTGCGGCTCCTGCGCGAACGTCCGCTGCCGCACTATGCCGTTCCGCCCTATCCGAATCATCACCCGGTGCTCCCGCCGGTCCGGCCGTGAAACTCGCCGGATTCGCGCTCGTCTTCCTGACGATCGCCGCCGCGGTTTCCCGCTCGGGAGTCGGCGCACTCGACGCGCAGATGCCTCGCTACGCACATATTTTTGTCATCGTCGAGGAGAATAAGAACTACGCGCAGA
>DATKQG010000031.1 GCA_035532835.1 Candidatus Dormiibacterota bacterium | reverse complement strand
CCGCTGTCTTACCCTATACGCCGGCATCCGAGCATATCGCAGTACTATCCGTGCAAGCCTCAACGGACGGTTTCTCGCCCGCGGTTGCTTGCTGTTTTCATGTCGCCGGACCACAGACATCCCAATCCCCACCGGCTAACCGCCACGAATAAAGGAGCTTCCATGAAACAGTTAATCGCCGTATTCCACAAAGACGATGAAGGCGCGACCATGGTCGAATACGGTCTTATCGTCGCACTCATCGCGGTCGTCTGCATCGCGGCAGTTGCCCTGATCGGTACCCGTCTTACCGGTCTGTTCACCACCGTCGCGGGCTCAGTCTAATCCGGAAAAACGACCAACGAGCCGGTTCTTAGCGGGATCGGCTCGTATGCACATCATGCAATTCATTCCAGTTATTCTGCTCGTCGCTACCGCGGCGGCGGCGATCTCCGATCTCAGCACGGGCAGAATTTCGAATTGGCTCAGCTATTCGCTGGCAGCCCTGGCTTTCGTGCTCTACGCCGCACAGGGGCCGATACCCGGAGCGATCGCGCTGCTGGTGATGATCGGCGTCCTTGCCGCGAGCCTTCCGCTTTTCGCATTCGGGCTGTTGCGCGGCGGCGACGTCAAGATGATCGTCGCATGCAGCGCCCTGGTGTCCTATCACTATTTTTGGCAATTCATTTTATACACGATGTTTGCGGGTGGACTGTTGGCTCTCTTCGTCGCATGGCGTTCGGGTAGCCTACGCCGATCGTTTCAATCGGTCGGCAGCACGCTGCATCCGTTACTCGTCGGCGTCGTGCCGAGGTCGTTGCCTTTCACTACGGCCAAAATTCCCTATGGGGTCGCCATATTCGGCGGCGCCTCTCTCACCGCATTAGCGATGACCGCCATCCCGGCATTGAGGCTGTAAAACGATGAACGTCCGCAGAATCACCATCATTGCGGCAATCGTGTTCGCTCTCGGCAGCGCCGCGCTCGTCCTGATTTTCTTAAACTCGTTCCGTCAGGCGAATTCGCCCGAAGCCCTGATGACCAGAGTGCTGGTCGCCAACCAGAATATTCCGGCGCGCATTCCGATTACCGCAGCAATGTTTAGCGTCGAAACGCGCCCGCGCAGCAAGGTCGATCCGGATGTCCTCACCGATCCGAAGATGATCAACGGGCAGTTAGCGCTGATCGGTATGCCGGCCGGCTCGCTGCTTACGGCCTCAAAAATCGGAACGCCGGCCGACGTCGGGCTTTCGGTACGGCTCAAACCCGGGCAGCGCGCGATGAGCATCAGCGTCGATCCGGTGAAGGATGTCTCCGGGCTCATCCAACCCGGCGATCGCGTGGACGTGCTCGCACAAGGTCCCCGCATCGGCAATAGCGTTCAGCCGGCCGCGACCATTCTGCGCGGCATTCTCGTGCTCGCCATGGGCATCGCCCTCGAAACCGCGGGCGCAACACCTTCGCCGGTTGCGCAGAGCGCGTCGACCGTTACGCTGGCGGTAACCCCGGCGCAGGCTGATACGCTCATGACGGCCGATCAAAACGCCGTTCTCCGGCTCACGTTGCGCTCACCGAAAGAACCGATCGGGTCGGAACCGACCCAGCGCCTCGTCTTCGACGGCGCGGGTTACTCGCGCGGCTACGTGCCCGCGGCCGCAGCGCCCGCCCGAGCGTTCATTCCGGCGTTTGCGTCGGCGCCGAGGCCTACGATAGCCGGCGGCCCCACCATCAACGGCGTGACCGTCATCGACGGCAGCACGGTCATGGACGGCCCGCGTTCGTGAGTTGGATCGCGGTGGTCGGTTCCAAGGGCGGCAGCGGGGCAACGACGCTCACCTGGGAGCTCGCGAAAATGAGCTCGGGAACGCTGCCGTCGGCCGCGATCGACGCGGACTTTGCCGGGCGTCGCAGCCTAGCGGTGCTCGCCAAGTGCACCGACGAGTTAGATCTCGCCCGAGGCGAACACCCCGTTTCCATGCTCAAAGTCGACGGTGTGATGACGATCGAAATGAGCGAGAGCTTCGATGCGGCGCTGGCCGTGAACGCAGAGGTGAGCGAAGCGCTGGCTAAGACGCTGGACGTCGGCTATGCGATGGTGTTCGTCGATGCAACGCAGCCGTTTGCAGCCGCTACTCGCCCGCTGATGATGCGCGCGACGAGATACTTACTCGTTACGCCCCCGACCCTGCTCGGGATCACCGGCGCGCGAGCGATGCTCAATTCGATGATCCGCTTCAATTTCCCCAAAGACCGCATTTTCGCTGTATTAGAGTGGCATTCGGGCCGTCTGGACGTAACGCCGGCCGAGATCGAGCGCAACCTCGGCATTCCGGTTCTCGCGCAGATTCCGCCGTCGTCGGAGCGGACGTATCGCAAATCCATCGACGATCTGAGCCGCGCCTTGCTCGCCTTGCCGGAGGAACCGCGGGCCGATTCGGTCGTGTCCGCGACGCATGCCTCGCTCGGCGAGCGACGGACGATTCGCCGTGCCAACGCCATGCCGGACATCTCCGCGAACGGCGAGGCGACTCGCAGCGCCGGCGGGGAACGCCAGCCTTTCGATCTCCAGGCGCCCGCCGAAGATCCGAGGCGCGACGTTGTGGCCGAACGGCGCGCGATTCTCAAAACGGATATCCACGCCGAACTCGGCAAACGCATCGACTCCCTAAAAACGAGCACGCGTTCTCAGTCCGAAATGAAAAAAGTCATCGAAGATCTCGTTACGGAGATCATCGCCGATCGGAAAAACTTGACTCCCGAGGAGTCGACGCAGCTGCGTCAAGAAGTCCTAGACGAGGCGCTGGGATTAGGGCCGCTCGAGGATCTTCTACAGGACGACTCGATCACCGAGATCATGGTGAACGGTCCAAGCATCGTCTACGCGGAGCGCAAGGGCAGACTCGTCCTCACCAACGTCCGTTTCTCAAGCGAAGGCCAGCTGCGCCAAACGATCGATCGTATTATCACCCCGCTCGGGCGTCGAGTCGACGAGGCCTCCCCGCTAGTCGACGCGCGTCTACCCGACGGGTCGCGCGTCAATGCGATCATCGCGCCGCTAGCGCTCGACGGCGGCGTGCTCACGATTCGGCGCTTCGGCAAGCATCGCATGGGGATTCCCGACCTGTTACGACTCGGCGCGCTGACCGAACAAATGGCCGATTTCCTGCGCGCTTGCGTCGAATCCCGAATGAACATCCTCGTCTCGGGCGGCACCGGGTCCGGCAAAACGACGCTCCTGAACATCATGTCGAACTTTATTCCGGACGGCGACCGCATCGTCACCATTGAGGATGCGGCGGAGCTCTTGCTCGGAAAACCGCACGTCGTACGTCTCGAATCGCGCCCGCCGAATATCGAAGGCTACGGCGAGGTGAAAATTCGCGACCTCGTCCGCAACGCATTACGCATGCGTCCGGACCGCATCGTTGTCGGCGAATGTCGCGGCGCCGAAGCGCTCGACATGCTTCAGGCCATGAACACGGGCCACGACGGTTCGCTCACCACGTTGCACGCCAACTCGCCGCGCGATTCGATATCGCGCCTTGAGATTCTGGTGATGATGGCGGGATTCGATCTGCCGGTCCGCGCGATTCGCGAGCAGATCGCGAGCGCGATCGACCTGGTGATCCAGACGACGCGCCTGCGCGACGGGTCCCGCAAGATCGTCGCCATTACCGAAGTCGTCGGCATGGAAGGCGACGTCGTCACGCTTCAGGATATCGTCAAGTTCAACCAACACGGATTAGATCTCGACGGTACGGTCAGCGGTGACTTCCAATACACGGGCGTCCAGCCGTATGCAATCACCCGTTTCGACGAGCACGGTATCGAATACGACATCCGTCAACTCTCGACGATGGCCCAGGACGCAACCGCGTGGTAGCAGCGCTCACGTCCACGTTTATCGGAGTGTTTCTAGCCTTCGGCGGAACGATCGCGTGCTATATCGTCGTGAACGGCATGATAGCGCGCGAACATCCACGCGTCACTAAAGCCGCATCCCTCTTAGAACTGGCGGGTATCGGCCGGCCGGTAGACGTCGTGGCTACGGCGATCTTCGCCACCGGCGCCCTGCTCTGGTTCTTCACCGTTCTCGTAGCGCACCTGAGCCTCGTGCCAGAGCTGCTCGCGTTGCCGCTGTTTGAAGCTGCGGTTTTTTACGCGGCCTCATTTTGGATAAAGAGGCGCGTCGCGCAGCGTCGCTCCCGCTTCCTGGACCAACTCGAGATGGCGTTGCGCTTGATGTCCGGGGGCGTTCGGATCGGTTTAAGCCTGCCCCAAGCGATGGCGCACATCATCGAGGAGATGACGGACCCGGCACGCCTCGAATTCCGCCGCGTCGTTACCCAGACCCGCGTCGGCGTCTCTATGCCCGATGCGCTCGATTCGCTCGCCGAACGGATGGCGGGCAACGAAACGTTGATGCTCGCTCGCGTGATTCGGGTGCAGCGCCAAACCGGCGGCAGCCTCTCATTGATTCTCGATCATCTCGCCGAAACGATTAAAGAACGGCGTCAAATCCAGCGAAAAATCTCCGCGCTGACGGCGGAGGGACGGATCGGCGCCCTGGTTCTCGAGGCGCTTCCCGTCGGGGTGGGTTTCTTCGTTCTGGTCATGGAGCCGCCGATGGGGAAAGCCCTGATGAGCACGCTGATCGGCCACGCCGTGCTCGCCGTAGCCGTGGCACTCGAACTCATGGCGATCTATTCGTTGAATAAGATGCTGAAAGTCAACGTGTAATCGTGCTGCTCGGCATCATCGCTGTGTGCGTTGCGATAACGATCGGCCTCTTCGTCGTCTCGTTAACACCGCAAAAAAGTCCGCTTTCGGAGCAACTCGAGCATATCAGGTCTCGCAACATCTCGGGCCCGGCGCGCGAACGCTTTGCCGCCATGGAGAAAATCTTCGGGGACGACGGCCGCTCGCAATTGCAACGACAGTTGATGGAAGCGGGCTGGTACACGACAACGCCCGCGCAAATGGGCGCGCGAGTTGGAGGCGGCCTCATCGCAGGCATCGCGGTCGGCTTGCTGCCGCTATTCTTTCTGCATCCGTTCGAATCGGCGTATCTCCTGATACCGCTTATCCCGGCGATCGTCGGCGGGTATCTCCCGTTTATGGCTCTCAATCAAGCCATCGCCAAACGTAAGGAAGAAGTACAACGGTCGCTCCCCGATTTTCTCGACATGGTCGCAACGACCGTGCAAGCCGGCATCGCGCTCAACCAGGCCTTAGGGTATGCCGTGGCGGTAGCGCCCGGCGCGCTGGGGGACGAAATCAAGGAATGCCTCTCGCAGATCCGCCTCGGGCGCAGCCACGGCGACGCATTGCGCGCGGTAGCGATGCGCGTCAGTCAACCGCAGCTAACGGCCACCATCACGGCGATTACGCAAGCCGAAAAGCTCGGTGCGAACATCTCAACGCTTCTCAACGAACTCTCGATCGACGTCCGGAACGAACGCGTCATGGCGGTTGAAGAGCAGGCCGCGAAGCTGCCCATCAAAATGGTCTTTCCCATGGCTCTGTTCTTACTGCCCGCGCTGTTCACGATCATCTTCGGCTCGGTTGCGGCGGAACTGCTTCCGCAGTTCGTGAGCTGGGCGAAATGAACGGGAGCTTAGCCCTCGTGGGCGCGCTGATGTTTGCATCTTCCGGGTGGTTCGGCTACGCGCTTGCGAACGTCCTCATCCAGCGTTGGCACGGCGATCGTTTTGGTGACGTATGGCCGCTGCTCGTGGTGCCGGCGTGCGCGATCGCCGGTGCCGAATTCGGGCTGCGCGAGACGAACCCGCTACATCTGTTGGCACTGAGTTTCATCGTCGTCGCTTTGGTTGCGCTCGTACGGTGCGACGTTCGCATCCATTGGACGCCGCCTTGGCTTTCGCTGATCCCGCTGGCGTGCATCTGCGTTCTAGCGCTCCTGCAGCACGCATATGCGGTACCGCTCGCGGCGTTGCTGGTTTCCGTGCCGTTTGCAAGCGTCGCCCTCATGACAAAGGGCGCCGGCATGTCCTGGAGCGACGTGCGCGTTGCGGCCTTAGGGGCGTCGCTGCTTGGACTGTTTCCCGCAGTCGTCGCTTTTTCCGCCGCGGGACTGCTCCTGGCTTTCATACAATGGGGACTGCGGCGGCACGCGACCGTTCAGATGGCACCCTATCTCGTCGGCGCGACCGTCGTCGCCGCGCTCGCGTTCGGGGGTTAGCGCGTTGTATTCATTCGAAAATCAGGCAACCGGTGAAGTGGTCGCGCGCAAGGTGCTCGCGCCCAAAGGGTGGTGCGGCCGAAACCTGGGGCTGCTGACGCGCTCGTCGATCGACGCAGACGAAGGCTTGTGGATCAACCGTTGCTTTGGAATCCACACGATCGGCATGCGCTTTCCCATCGACGTTGTTTTTCTCGACGACGCATTTCGCATCGTGAGCATACGCCGGGACGTGCGCCCCGGTTGCCTTGCCGTCGCCCAAGCCAATGCCACGCACGTCGTGGAGTTGCGAGCCGGAACGTGCGAGGAATTCGATATGTTATGCGGCGATCGGATGAGATTCGTCCAATCAGCGTCCGGCGATGGCGGGCAACCATGACGCGGCTGCGGCACCGATCAGGATCGCAGCCGCGATAGCTGGGCCGAACGGCAAGGCAATGCCGAACCGCCGCCCCAGGATCAGAGCCGCGATGACGAATCCGGCGCACGCGATCGCCAAAGCCGCGAGCCCGGGCACGGGGCCCACGGCAGCGCCGATGATGGCCGTAGGAACGATATCGCCGAATCCGGGTTCTTTGCCGAGCAGTTGCCCGCCGAAATAGATCGCCAACGCGATGCCGCCGAGCGCGACGATGCCGGCAGCGGCGTTCGGCGCGATACCGGCATACGCGCTAGCTGCGAGTACGGCAAAGAGCGTGGGCACGGTAATTTCTTCCCACAGGTACCCATGGCGAACGTCGCCGCACGCCGCGATGCCGATGCCGGCTAAAGCTAGGCCCACCGCGATCCGTTCGGAAGGGGGAGCCAGCAACGCCCCCGCAAGCGCGAGAACCCCCACCGCAACGATCTCCGCAAACGAAACCGCGGAAACGCCCTCGCGCAACGCGTTTCGGCGGTCGATCAACACGCTTAAAAGAAACCATAGAGCAACGAGCGCCGTCGTCCATGCGAGCGCCGGCATTAGCCATATCCAGGAGTCGGACCGCCGCACCCGGGGATGGAAGCATTACGCATACAAGTCAATGTTTCGGCCTACCGGATCGAAGCTTAAGGGCTCGCTCGCGAAATCGGGGATCACCCCGGAGTGGTTCGTGACGGCAATCGTGGCGGTTCGCGCGCGCTTCGCCAATTCCGTTCCGGAAACGATCGGCGGATTGACACGGACGGCCAAAGGAGCCGGCGACGCTCTAATCGCCAATTCAAAACCCATCAGGGTCACTTTATACCCATTTTGGGTGGAAAATAGAATCATTTTCCCAGGTGACGCAAGAGAGTTTTCGCAGCCTCCGAGAGGATGCATGCTTCGGTAGGTTCCATCCGGCGCTCCGCGAACGGGCCGACGATGAAACGCTATTTTGGGATCTTCGCCGTTCTGCTTCTGGGCGTCGCAACGAGCGCGTGCTCGTCGCATACCGCCGATTCTACAGCCGGCTCGACCGCTGCCGTCGCCGCCTCGGCAACGACGGCGCCCGCAGCACCCGCCAAGACTGCCCAATCGACGAATGCCGCCGCCATCGCGAACGGGCGTGCGATCTTCCTCACGGGCATCGATGCGAGCGGCTCGCATATCGTGGCGAAGCCGCCCGCGCAGAGACCCAGTTGCGCGGCATGTCACATGCCGACGGGGGCCGGAGGCGTCCACTTTCCCGACGGCGCGGTGAGCGCCGATTTGCGGCATGCGGCGCTCGTAACCCATCAAAAGCCCCCCTACACGCTCGCACTCCTGGAGCGAGCCGTCTCCGCCGGCATCGATAACGATGGCGACAAACTCGACCCCGTCATGCCGCGCTGGGTGCTATCCCAACGCGACCTTCACGACGTTGCGTACTACGTCCTCACGCAGTTGAAGTAACCGTCCGCCGAGCCCCTATTGGCCCAGTGGGTGCGGCGACGGGCGCCCATGTGGCTGAGCTTGGTGCGAACCGCCCTTCGGGCTTGCACCCTGATGCGCTTGCTGCTTCGGCGCCTGCTGATGCTGCGGCTGCGGTCGTTGTGCCTGCTGACGCTGCGGCTGCGGTCGTTGCGCCTGTTGACGCTGCGGCTGCGGTCGTTGTGTCTGCTGATGTTGCGGACGCGTCTGCTGTTTCGGCGCCTGACGTATCGGCATCGCTTGATGGGGAGATTGGCGGATCTGTGCGTGTGCGCGGTCGGACGCTCGAATCGGTGCGAACCCTGCCGGGCGATTGTTCGCGGCGAGGGGTCTTTGGACGCTCACGTTCGGCGGACGTCCATGGTTGACGGCCTGTAGGTAGTTCCGGTTCTGCGCGGCGATCCGGACGTGTTCTTGCTGCGCGTTCGTCATTGCGTAATGACGCTCGCGTCCCCACGCGATTTGGTGGCTATCCGGGCGCGCGTTCACGCCGCCGCGACCGCCATTGTAGCTCACGTGACTACCGTTGTATTCGTTCGTTCCGCGATCGGAGTAGACGTAACGTACGACCGTTCGATTGACGTTCGTAATCGCGGTATTGTAGTAGAACGTGTTGTTCTGCCAACGCCCCCCGGTGTAACCCGAGCCGTTGTACCCGTTGCCATAGTTGATGCCGCCGTAGTAGCCGACGTTCTGTGCCCAATATCCGGGAACCCAACGATACTGTCCGCCCGGGTTGGAAGCCCAGTATCCTGGGGTCCATAGCAAATTCGGCTGCGGTGGCGTCACCCAGGTTCCAGGAACCCAGAAGTAACCGGCCGGCCCGGCAGCCCAATATCCCGGCTGCCAAATCAGGTTTTGTGCCGGGGCGGGTGGCTGATAGTACGCCGGCAATGCCGGCGGAGCCAAACTCGTCAAAAGACTGAGGATCCCGGACAAGCTTCCGAGGCTGGAAAGATCCTGGGCCTCGGATCTCGCCGGAACCGTCGCGAATAGAAAAAATGCGGCAGCTAGGCCGATGATTGCGCGTTGGATGAGTCGCATGGAACGTCCCTTCAGACGGATGTCTTAGGGGGCTTACCCATTAGGAGGCCGTTTCACCACATAACAACATGGGTCGCCGGCCGGCGACCCATGTTGTTATGTGAGGTGCGTTTACTTGAGGCGGAAAATCGCTACGGTATCGCCGTAGGGATACCCAAGCTGGAAGTTTCCACCCGCGGCGACGGCGATGTATTGCACGCCGTTCACCTCGTAGGTAACCGGAGGTGCGTTCACGCCGGCGCCGAGTTGATAGCGCCATACGCGCTGCCCGGTCTTGGCATTGAACGCATCGAACCAGCCGTTCCCCTCGCCCATGAAGACCAGGTTACCCGCAGTCGCTAGCGCTCCGCCGATTAACGGCTGCGGCGCGAGATACTGCCATGCAATTTTTCCGGTATCCATGTTCACCGCCACGAACGGGCCGTTCTGTACGCCGTTCTTCGCGATGTTCGTAAACGCGCTGCCCAGGCGAATTTGGCCGGGGCCCGTATGCGGCTCTTGCGTTGTGAAGTTCATGAGCTGATTCATCGCCATGACGTACATATCGTGCGTCTGCGGCGAGTACGCCGGAGGCGACCACTCGGCGCCGCCGTTTGCACCGGGGAGCATCGCCACGCCGGCCTTGGTCGGCGTGCTGAACATATTCTTCGACATCATCACGAACGGCGCGGATTTACGGATCAGCTTACCGGTCCGACGATCGACGATAAAGATCCATCCCACCTTGCCGGCCTCACCGGCGGCGGGAATCGTCTTGCCGTTTTCGTGCACGTCGAACAGCACCGGGTTGCTGACCGCATCGTAATCCCACACGTCGTGCTTAACTTCTTGGTAGTACCAGCGGAGTTTCCCGGTGTTCACGTCGATCGCCACGATGGAATCGGTATAGAGATTGTCGCCCTTACGCACGGCTCCGAACAGGTCCGGGTTCGGATTACCGGTGCTGAAGATCAACAAGCCCAACTTCGGATCGATCGCGGGCGTCGTCCAGACCATCCCGCCGCCCTGCTTCCACGAATCGCCCTCGAAGCTCTTGGGATCGGTCGTCCAGAACTGCCATTTCTTCGCGCCGGTGTTCGCATCGAACGCGGCAACGAATCCACGGATCGCCCACTCGCCGCCCGCGCTGCCCACGATCACGTTGCCGTTGTACAGCGTTGGCTGCATCGTTTCGGAATAGCCGAGCGTCGGATCCGCCAGGGTCTTCTGCCATAGGACTTTGCCGTTGTCGGCATCGAGTGCCAATAATTGATCGTCGAGTGTGTCGACAAACACTTTGCCATAGCCGACCGCGACGCCGCGATTGACGGGGCCGCAGCAAATCTGGAACGAGCCCAGGTTATAGGTCGTCTCCCAAATGCGTTCGCCCGTAACGGCGTTGAGCGCCATGATCTTCATCTTGTCGCTCACCACCGGCGTGGTGATGTACATGACGCCGCCGACGACGATCGGCGTGGTTTCAAAACTCGCCGTCATGCCGGTCTGCGCGAGCGCGGCCGGAGTGAGCGACGCGACGTTCGCGACGTTGATGGCCGAGAGCGGAGAATAGCGATCGTTTGAATAGGTACGGCCGGGCAGTACCCAATCTTGGTTATTCGCCGACGCTCCGGTCATCATCGCATCCGAGACGTTGACGTTGGTGGGCATCGGTCCGAAGACGGTCGTCGTGGGCGCGGCTTGGCGAACGATTTCGTTATTGTTCGCAGCACCTGGGCTCGACGACACCGCCACCGCGTTTGAAAGGTTAACGCTCGAAAGCATCGTCGTATCGAGCGGATGACTTCCCGAAGTGAAGCCGTTTTGCTGGAGAAGGTACGCCATTACCGCGAGATAGTTATCGCTCGTGAGCGATCCCGGCGCGTTTGCAGGCATCTGCTTGCTAATGAAATCGTACATCTGCGCGCCGGTTTGATAATTCACTAGGGAGTGCGCGAAGCGCGCGCCGACGAGTGAAGGGCCGCTCTGCCCCTGAAGTTTTGCACCGTGGCACTGCGCGCAACTGGCCGAGTAGACGGTCGCGCCGGTAGATGCTTGAGCATCCGTAAAATAGCCGGTACTCGCCGCGCCGGTCGGGGCACCGGTAGCGGTGCCGCTCGCCTCGCCGGTCGCAGCGGCCGTGGCCTCTGTTGCCGCCGTTGCGCCCGAAGTGGTGCTCGTCGAATTCGATCCGCCGTTACAACCCGCGAGGACACCGATGGAAAAAATCGCGCAGGTTGCGGCGAACGTCGTTAGCCTAGACCGAAAATACATCAAGATTATCCCTCCACCCGGCTACCTTGGACCCCCATTCAAGCGGTTCCCGTCTGGGCCGGCGGTCCGAAAATACCACCTACCGCACGAGGCCGGCCAGCTTCCATCCTAGGTAGGCATTGAAAACCGCAATCGGCACGGCGACGACGACGCGCGTCCACATGTGGCGCCAGATCGAGACGTGGTAGAAGGCGGTGACGTTGTTGGCGATCGTGCCGCCCATCCAAGGAATCAGCCGCAAAGCGATGAGGAAGAGCGGGGAGCCCACGGGCAGACGTCTGGCCCATGCCGGGAGGCGTTCCAAATCCTCATGGAGATGGAGGCGCGCATCGGCATGCCGAGCGAGCGCATAGGTGCTCACCCCGCTCAGGACCACCGCTACGCAGTTGATGGCGGCGCCTTCCCAGACTCCAAAGATCGCCCCGTTGAGAAGCGCGAGCGCCCCGGCCGAGATAAACGGCGCGCTTGCCAAAGCGGTGTAGATCCCAACCGACAGCAGCGGCCCAAGCGCCCCGGACGTGAGCAACCACTCGCGCATGGTCTCACGACGGTCGATCACGAGATAACCCAGCCACAAGACGAGGCTCAACGTGGCGAGCGGTTCGAGAATCCACAGATGACGCCGCATCGCGGTCCGGCTCCTCAATCGATCCGTTTGCGGAAACGCAGGATGGCGGTGACGAACACCCCGAGCCCGAGCAGCGTCAGCAGCAGAATCTGCGGCCAGAGAAAGTCGATCCCGACGCCCTTGATGATGACGCCTCGCACGATCGTAAGGAAATAGGTCAGCGGCACCAGATACGACAGCGCTTGGAGCACGGGCGGCATCGCCGCTACGGGGAAGATGAATCCCGAAAGCAGCATGCTCGGCATCAGAAAAAACTGGATGAGTTGCATCGCTTGAATGTACGTTTTCGAAATCGTGGAGACCAGCGTCCCCATGCCGAGCGTCGTAAAGAAAAAAATGAACACCGTAAAGTACAGCAATAGGACGCTTCCGACGACCGGCACGCCGAACCAAAGCACCGCCAGGAGCAGGATCGTCGTGACGTTGATGTATCCGATGGTCATCAGCGGTATCATTTTTCCGAGCATCAATTCCGAGGACCGAATCGGACTGACGATGAGCTGCTCGAGCGTTCCGAGTTCGCGCTCTCGCACGATCGTGCTCATGCTCAGAAACGTCATCGTGAATTGCATCACCAGCGCGAGCACGCCCGGCACGATGAAGACCTCTTGGCGAAGGGATGGGTTGAACCACGCCCGCGTCCGGACGTCGACGCCGACCCGAGGAACGGCCGCGCCGCTCAGATGCAGCGTCTTGAGCTGCATCGACGCAGAAACGCTGCCGCCGATGGCTTGAGCAACCGAGAGACTCGTTCGCGCCGCCGTGGCGTCGGAAGCGTCGACCGCGACCATCACTTGGGGTCTCTTGTTCTGATGCAGCAGCTTCGCGTAGTTCGGCGGAATGACGATGCCGGTCAGGGCATCGCCGCCTTCGATACGGTGCACCACGTCCTGCATGTTCTTCGCATAATATTTGATCGAAAAGTACTGCGAATTCGTAAAGGCCTGCAGCAACTCGCGGCTTTGAGCGGTTTGCGATTGATCCCACACGATGGTCGGCTGGTACCTGACGTCGCTCGAAAGATAGCCGTAGAGAACCACTTGAATCAGCGGCATCAGGATCGTTACGGCGACCGTTCGCCGATCGCGGAAAAACTGCACGTATTCCTTGAGGGCGATCGTCCAGACCCGCTGCCAATTCATGCCGGCCGGCTTCCCGACGCGCTCGAGCCGGTGACGATACCGGCAAACACATCCTCCAGCGACGGCGTGATCGGCGTCAGCGCCGGCAGATGAATGCCGCGCGCTTCGATGACGCTCTGCAACGTCGCTATGTCGTCGCCTCGTTCGAGGGTTACGTGTAGCGAGGATCCGTACAGCGAGGCGCTGCGTACGTATGCGAGGTCGTCGAGCGTATCCAGCAGCGCGATGTTATCGGGCGAGACGATTTCCACCGTTATCCCAGCTTCGGGTGCGTGCTTGAGCGCTTCCGGCGAACCGCGCGCGATGACGCGCCCACCGTAGATAAACGCGAGTTGGTTGCAATGTTCGGCCTCATCGAGGTAATGCGTCGTCACCATCACCGTGGCGCCTTCATCCGCAAGCTCGACGATCAGCTCCCAAAACTCGCGGCGCGATAGCGGATCGACTCCCGACGTCGGCTCGTCCAGAAACAGCATTTTCGGGCGGTGGAGCAGCGTGCATGCGAACGCAAGGCGTTTGCGAAACCCGCCGGGGAGCGATCCCGCGAGTTGCCGGCGGTGCTCCGTTAAGCCCACGCGGCTTATCCACTCGTTAACGGCGGCGCTTTGCGCGGAACCGTATATCCCGAATAGTCCGGCGTAAAAGCGCAGGTGCTCCTCAACGGTCAAATCGTTCCACAAGCTCGACCCCTGAGACATGTAACCGATGCGGAGCTTGATCGATTCCGGGTCTCGCGCGACGTCGTATCCGAGCACCTCCGCGCTACCCGACGTGGGAGCCAACACGCCGCATAACATGCGGATCGTGGTCGACTTTCCCGAACCGTTCGGCCCGAGAAAACCCCAAATCTCGCCGGACTGGATCTCGAACGAGACGCGATCCACCGCCACGAAATCGCCGAACCGGCGCGTGAGGGATTCCACTCGAACGGTCGTTGCCATCGTCGTTACGCCGTGAGTTTCGCCACGAACGCATCTTCGAGCGACGGCGGGATCTCGCGAATACGCACGTCACCGATCTGCGCGGATTGCAGCCGCTGCGCAATCTGGGGCATCGCTTCGGCCGCCGTAGCAACCAGCGCGTGCAGCGTATCCCCGAAGACCTCGATGCTGCGCACGAGCGGTTCCGTGCGCAATAAGCGCCAGGCATCCGCGCGTTTCGCGCAGCGAATCTCGACGATGTCGCCTTGGAGCTGCTCTTTGAGTTCCTTGGGCGTGCCGCAACTCAGGATCGAGCCCCGGCTCATAAACGCAACGTGCACCGCACGTTCGGCCTCGTCCATGTACGGCGTGCTGACGAAGATCGTGGTCCCGGTGTGATTGATACCGTAGAGGATCCGCCAGAACTCCCGGCGCGAGACCGGATCGACGCCGGCCGTGGGTTCGTCCAGGAGAATCGTCGTCGGGCTATGGATGAGCGTGCAGGCCAAAGCGAGCTTTTGCTTCATGCCTCCCGAAAGCTCGTCGGCAAGTCGCGCATGGAACGGCGTCAACGCGAATTCATCCAGTAAGGACTTGGAACGGGTCTCGAACATGTCTCTCGTGACGCCGAAAATGTCGCTGTAGAAGCGCAGATTTTCCATCACCGAAAGATCGGGGTAGAGGCTGAAGCGCTGCGGCATATATCCGATCATCGCTTGCACGCGAGGGGCATCCGCGACGGCATCGACGCCGTCGACGCGCAGGTTCCCGGAATCTACGGCGAGGGCGCCGCAGATCAGCCGCATGAGCGTCGTCTTGCCGGCCCCATCGGGGCCGACGAGTCCGAAAATCTCCCCTCGCGCCACTTCCAGGGTCAACCCGGCCACCGCAACGGTCGCGCCGAAACGTCGCGTGACGCTTACGATCTCGATTGCCGCATTCACGGCCGCGGGCTCGGTGACGTGCTGATGACGGCGTCGACGGGCAGCCCCGGTTTGAGCGATCCCGTCGTGTCGCGAAGTTGAATCTTCACGCGAAACACCAGGTAATCGATGCGATCTTGCTTGGTCTGAACGTTCTCCGGCGTGAATTCAGCCGTATTGCTGATCTCCGTCACGCTGCCCGCGAACGCGCGGCCCGGCATCCCGTCCACAGATATGTCCGCACGCGCGCCGGTCTTGACGTGCGGCAAGTCCGTTTCACTCACGAACACGTAGACGTATGGGTGGGCAAGATCGCCGATGGTCATGACGGCCGAACCCGGGGCGACGAGGTCGCCGACTTCAAAGTTGTGCGAGATGACGTAGCCTGCGAACGGGGCGACGATGTCGGTCTCATCGACCTGATTTTGAGCCAATGCCAAAGCCGCGCGAGCTTGCCCGAGTTGGCCCTTTGCAGCTAGAACTTGCGCGCGCCGCTGCGCCACGAGTTCCCGTTCCGCCCTGGCGGAGTCGAGCGTCGCGATCGATTGCCGATGCTGCGAGCGGGACGCAAGGACGCCGAGTTGACGGATCTGGACGTTGCTGCTATTCGCCCTTGCGAGCGATACCGCATCGCGAGCGGCCCGCATTTGCGCATCGGCGGTCGCGTACGCAGCCGTTGCGTCGTCGAGTGCTTGGCGGGGCATGTCGCCGGTAGCGACTAAGCTGCGGGTACGGGAAAGATTGGTGTTCGCGCGTGCGTATGTCGACTGCGCGGCCGCGAATTGCGCTTGCGCTTGGTCGACGGCGAGCGCCGCAGTTTTCTTCTCGATATCCAAGTTCTCGCCGGCTTGACCGAGGCTCGATCGCGCAATCGAAACGCCTTCGCTCGCCCGAGCAAGGTTCGTCTGATACGTCGCCGCCTGCAGATCGTACGCCGCTTGCGAAGCGGTCACTTGCGCGAGGGCGGCGGCCACGTTGGCCCGTGCTTGTTCGAGGTTCAGCGCCGGATCGCGCCGTTCCAAGACCGCAAGGATCTGCCCCTTCTTCACCGGATCGCCGTCATGCACGCGTAACTCGAGTAGACGTCCTTGCACCTTCGGCGAGAGGTCGCTTTCGGTCGCTTCGATCGTGCCGGAGGCCTCTATTCCCCGAACGGGCGTTAAGCGCGCAACGACGCCCATCGCGATCGCGATAACGACGAGCACGGCGATCACCACGGCAGCAAGTACCAGAACGCGCGTTCGGTCGGGCGATTTCATAGCCTTCTACTGGCCGTAGACGAACCAAGCAAGCACGGCGGCCGACACGACAATCCAAGCGATAATGGCACAATCGCGGTATCGCCGTCGCCGTGCGCAATCGCGCCGATGTGCGTCCGATTCTCGCAACATGGCGTTGAGTACGATCGAGCGGGCGCGCTCCAGCGGGTCAACGCGTATCGGTCTCACACATCCCCCTAGCCTAAGGCAGCGTCACCATCGTACCGAGGAGGCTTCCAGAGAATGGGAAGGTTCGATGACGTTTCCTAGACGCAGAGAAGTCGAGAATATCCCTCTTGCGGCACGGCTTCGCCGCGATGCACGTCGAACGACATGCCGTGCGACTCGCCGTAGTAAGCGTTGACGTCGAGCACGATCGTACGCCCACGAGCTATGCGGGTGACCCTCGGCCCTCGAGCGATCGCGATCGCCAATTCCAAGGATCGCTTCCGCGTCGTTGAATTGCGCGATCACCGATCGCGATGCGAGGACCCGCAAACGCTTTGACGAGCGCGGGTCTGAAGGACCGTTTGTGTCAAAAGAGGCATCGCACAGTATGGTGTAGACGGCTCGGCAAATTTCTTGACGATCCGCTCAGCGGAGGCTTCGCCCCATGAACCTTTCCGGAAAGACCGCCTTTATCACCGGCGCCGCCAGCGGGATCGGCTTGACCATTGCGCGCTCGATGGCGCGCGAGGGTGCGAGCATCGCGATCGCCGATATCAACGGCGAAGCGGCCGCTCGTGCTGCGGGCGAGATAGCGGCTCTTGGGGGCCGTTCGTTAGCGCTCGCGCTCGACGTTACTGACGAGCGGGCCGTCGACGACGGGGTCCGACGCACCGTCGAGACCCTAGGCGGCCTCGATATCTTGGTAAGCAATGCCGGCGTCCAACACATCGCGGCGTTGCACGAGCTTGCTTACAGCGATTGGCGTCGTCTGATCGCGGTGCACCTCGACGCGGCGTTTCTCACCACGCGTGCCGCGCTGCGCCACATGTATGCGGTGCCTGCGGGCGGCGCGATTATCTACATGGGATCGGTGCATTCCAAGGAAGCCTCACCGCTCAAAGGCCCATACGTGGCGGCAAAGCACGCGCTCTTGGGCCTATGCCGCGTCGTCGCTAAAGAAGGCGCACCGCACGGCGTGCGCGCGAACGTCATTTGCCCGGGTTTCGTGAGAACGCCGCTGGTCGACCGCCAAATTCCGGAGCAGGCGGCAGCGCTCGGCCTCTCTGAAGCGGATGTTATCGCAAAGGTCATGCTCAAAGAGACGATCGACGGTGAATTCACCAGCGCGCAGGACGTCGCCGACGTGGCAGTCTTCCTGGCAGCCTTTCCGAGCCTTGCGCTTTCGGGCCAGTCCGTCGTCGTGAGCCACGGATGGCACATGCAGTGATCGGCCTTGTGGGCGCGAAGATATCTTCCGCGCCGGCCCGCGATCCGGTGGGGCGGAGAATCACCGTAACTGCGTTTGGTCAGGAGATAGCTACCATCCGTCTTACATCGGTTTCTATCGTTCGTATGCGTGCGCGGCGGTCATGATGGCGATCCTGGGTGAAAGCGCGACGGTTCTCGGGCCGATGCTCGATGCGGTACCGTACGAAGGGCTTGAGTTCGCGGGTGAACTGCTCGCACGTAGATGGCGCAAGACTTCGACGTAACGGTCGAGCGCGGTCGACTCCGCGCCCGACGGTTTGGCCACCCGGGCGCAACGCCCACCCTATGTATACCGGGGCTCTCTTCGAATTCGTGCGCGTTCGACGCTCTCGGTGAGAGCGTCGCGAGCCGAGGCGGCGAGGCGATCGCGTTCGATTTGCGCGGACGCGGATGGAGCGATATCACCGCCTCGGGCACGTACGGCTGGGAACGCCACGCACGCGACATTCTCGAAGCAGCGGACGTTCTGGGCATTCGATCGTTCGATCTGGTGGGGCATTCGATGGGGGCCTATATCGGCATGGTGGCCGCCTCGCTCGATCGCGAGCATCGCATACGTCGCCTAGTGCTCGTCGACGCGGTCGGTATTCCGACCATGTCCTCACTGCGGGCCATCGGCGCGGGGGTGCAACGCCTCAATGCGACGTTTACCGATGCGGACGCTTACGTGGACGCGGTGCGCACCGCCGGATTGGTCACACCGTGGAACGCCCATTGGGAGCGACACTATCGCTACGACCTAGTCGCGAGCGGAGGGGCGGTTGCTTCGCGCACCGCGTATGCGGCCGTAGCCGAAGACTCCGCCTATGGGGCCACTCATAATCCCCGCGTGCTGTGGCCCAAAGTCACCGTTCCGACGATGTTGCTTCGCGCGGTCGTGCCGCTGGGTTCCGCATCCGATGGGTTCGTCCTAACGCGTGCAGATTACGCCGCATTTCTCTCCCGGCACGCCCAGCGGCGAGGCGTGGAGATCGCCGAAAATCACTTCGGGATCGTGTGCGCGCCGGCCGCATGCACCGAAATCGTCACCTTCCTCGCGGGCGACGCGGAGGCCGTCGCATAGACCGGCGCCGAACGAAACGTCATGTCTGCAAGCGCCGCTCTCCGGAATCTTTTGGAGGGGAACGCTCGGTTCGTCGCCGGGAACCCCCTCTGCCGCCCCACCGTCTCGCAGGTTCGCGAATTGGCGAGCGGACAATCGCCCTTCGCAACGGTGCTCGCATGCGCGGATTCCAGAGTCCCGGTCGAAACGCTCTTCGATCACGCCCCCGGCGATATTTTCGTCGTACGCTTAGCGGGGAATTTCGTGAGCGATGCGGCGCTTGCGTCGATCGAATACGCTACCGCCGTTCTCAAGTCGCCGCTGGTGATGGTGCTGGGACACACTTCGTGCGGTGCGGTCCAAGCTGCAGTCGAGTACGCGCGCACCGGCATCAAGTTGCCCGGCCATATGCACATGCTGGTCGACGCGATTTTGCCCGCTGCGAAGGCGTGCGAGCATCAGCCGGGGGATTGGTGGAGCAACGCCGTTGTCGAGAACGCTCGATTGAACGCTCGTACGTTGCGCGAGTCCGAACCGATCATGACCCAGGCCCTGAAAAATGGACACGAGATCGTCGGCGCAGTCTACGATCTCTCCACCGGCAAAGTCGCGCTGCTGTAAGGGTCCGGCATGCGCACCGCTACGCCGCCATCGGGGCGATCCTCCGACGACGGCGTAGCGATACGGCGAGTAGCTACTCGCCGAACGAGACGGTGAACTGCACCTCGCGGGGCGGCCCCGGTTCGGCCAGAAGCTGCCCCGTTCCATAGTTCGTGCTCTGCCCGACGCCGCCCGCGAAATACGCACCCGACGTAACGTACTCGAAGGCGTTGTACTTCCGGTTGAAGAGGTTCGTGGCCGAGAGCGACACGGTGATCGGCTCCACCTTGGTGCCGAAGCGGTAGCCGAGCGAACCATTCACGAGGTTGTACGAAGGAATCATCAGCCCGGTCGGGTCCGGCATTCCCAAATTGTTGTTCCACATCGGTTGCGGCCCCACATATTGATCCCACAGCCGCGACGTCACGAGATTCGCGCCGACCGGTGTTTCCAACACCATCCCGACGTTGCCCGTATTCACCGGTGTCTGCGAGACCGGGAGGCCGTTATACGAAACGCCGCCGGTGACGTAGTCGATGAACGATGCGTGCGTGATCGAATAGCTCCCGAAGATCTGGAGATCGCGCTGCATATCGGCACTGAACGCGAACGTCAGCCCGGCGTAGTGCGAAGTTCCGCTAGCCGACGAGACCTTGAGGCCTTGGCCGGTGGTAATCGGGATGTTCTGGTTTTGCAGCGTGCTATCGAACAGGCCGACGCTCGCAGCGTTTTCGCGGTCGGAACCATCGAGATTCGTTCCGGAGAGACGCTTGTAAAACTTCAATCCGCCCTCGGTATCGTCGGTCGCTTCGGGGACCAAGCCGATGACCGAGACCTTTTGATACGGGCCGCCGGGTGAGGTCTGCGGATTGCGCACGCCTCGCCCATACGACACGTAGGCTGCGAGGTTGCGCGCTACCGCGTAACGGAAGGAAGCCGAAGGTTCGATCGCGTGAAACGAGGTGGTGGAGTTCGGCTGCGAGGTATGATTGTTCCCATAGCACGCCGACGCCGGGTCGGTGCAAGCGGGGAATACCGCTAATCCATTATTTACGAAGCTGGTGTTGAGCGCAACGGTTCGCACGCTCGGGATAAACTCCGCGCGGTCGCTGAGATGGACGTCGTCTTGTGCAAAGAACGCGACATCCTGCATCCAGAAATCGTTGCTGCGAAAATTCGACGGCGTAGTGATCGTGGTCGGCGCGTTTGGCGCCGACTGCGTTGGGTCCGGATTGTAAAACGCATTTCGGGTCTCGTACCGGGAATAGAGGAGGTTGAATCCGGCTGAGATATCGTGCGGCCCGTGAATCACGTGATAGGTGAAGTTGTCTCCCAGGGCGTTCGAGTACGGGTTGTTGTATTCGAAGCGCGACGTGTTGTTGGCCTGATCGAAGTTGAAGTCTTTTACGTGAAGCCGGTCGCCGTGGCGGTACCACGCCTGGTTGCTGAGATACGATCCACGCCCCATATTTCGCGTGAGATCGACGCCGATTAAGCGGGTGGCATTGGTGTCGGTCTTCTGCCAAACATTTGCGGGAAGCGCCGAGTAAAAGCCGCTGGTTTGCTGGCTATATGGGGAGCCTGCGATAGGATTACCATTACCGTCGAAGCCATTCACGCTTACGACGCTACCGCCCGGGCCCAGGAGCGGCGTAACCGGCACGAGATTGGGGCGATAATCGGTACCGTCGGCGGCGTAACCGAAAATCAGCAGCGATCCCCCGTTAAACAAGTCTTGCAACTCCGCAAACGTCCCGTAGGTGCTTCCCGGGCCGGCATTGCCGGATCCGAGAATATTGCGGAAGCCCTTCGAAAACGTTCTACCTTGTGCGACGAGCACGCCCCAGTGCGACGAAAGGGCACGGCTAAAATCGAAGTGGTATCCTTGCCCGCCGTAACTGCCGGTGGTGAAACTCGAGCGGAACGACGATGTTTTGCTGGGCAGGATCGTGTAGAAATCGACGGTTCCACCCAAACTATCGAACGTTCGCGAGGCCGCGTCCCCGGGCCCGAACGTGATGCGCGAACCGGAGATGATCGAAAGATCGGGGACCTCATTCGGCTCCCAAATACCGGACTGCGGATTGTTCATGTACACGCCGTTGAGCGTTACGCCGAAGAGCCCGTCGTCAACGACACCGGCTTGATTGGCCCATCCCTGTTTGAAGCCGCGCAGGCTGATCATGCCTTTAGCAGCGCCGGTCGACCCGTAGCTCGCCTGCATCACGCCGGGCGCGGCGGCGAGCAACTGCTCGGAACCCGCGAGCGGCGCTTGGGCCTTGATGATGTTTCCATCGAGCACGACTTGCGTTAGCGACGAATGATACAGCTGCGATTTGCTCGGCGCAAGACGGCGAGGCGCCGAGACGACCACGGCCGCAATGGTACGAAACCCTTCGAGCGCGATGGAAGCAGCCTCTCCGTTTCGCACGTCGATGCTCTGAGATCGCGCGTAATACGATGTCGATTGCGTCGCCAAACGGTATGAGCCGCTCGGAATACTCGGGAAATCGAACGCGCCGCGCGCGTCGGTCGTCGCGCTAAACGAGCCTTGGCCGTTAGCACCCTCGATGACGATTTGAACGTTGGGGATCGGCCGGTGCCCTGCCGTTGTCGTAAGGGTTCCCGTCAGGGAACTCGCGGATGTCGGAAGGGCGAGTACCGGCATCGTACTCAGCGCGAAGACGGCGGCTGCGATTGAGAACATGCCGAATAGTGAGCGTAACGGACGCGGCAATGCCGGGACCTCCATAATAAAAAGACGGTGCGTGCCCATGGCCCGCTCCCGGCAGTGTAAGCAACCGGCTTTAACCTTCGCTTATTGATTCATTATGAAAAGCATAGCGTTCGATTATGGAACGCGCCGGTGCCGCGAGCGCCGATCAGTCCTCGCCGTCGAAGTAATCGATCGCTTCCGATCTCACGAGCCTTGCTTGCGGGGTGTGAACCATCCACTTCTCGCTGTCGGGGAAATACGCCGACTCTCCGATGGGATTGTCCGCAACGACGTACAGCACCAAGTCCACATCGCCGCTGTTGACGATCTGGTGCGGCTGATGCGGTTCGAACAGAAACGCATCGCCTTGCGCGATCGCGCTCGTGCCGCCGGCGTGTCGAACGGTCCCGTTGCCGGAGATGACGTGGTAGAACTCCCACTGCGCGCTGTGCGCGTGGTAGGGATAGGGCGTCTGCCCGGGTGCGATCCGCAGAATCTCTACGTCGAACGGATGGCGCTTCATGATGTCGGTCGACGCCGGCTCGCGGCCTAACGCCTCCGAAATCTCGATCCCCGCTCCGCGAAAGCGCCCCTGGGGAGAGTTCCAGCGCATCGCTTCGATGTCGTTGGTGTTGACAATACGCACGTTCGTCCCTCGCTAAAAACGGTTCTTAACGCGCGTGAGCGCGTAGGTACTCAAGCGTTTGCCGGTCTACTCGGCCATCCGAGCGGACGCGGTTCTCGAGATTCTCCACATGCATAAACGCGATCAGCGCCGCCCGCGCGCCGGCATCAAATGCGTCGCTCGGCGTCGCAAGCGCACCCACGCGGCGCAATTCGCGCACGATCTCGCGGCCCAGCGGCTCGTCGATCTCCAGTACTTCCTCGGGCGTGGGCGCAAAGTAATACAGCTTGTGCAAGTCCAGAATGCGCGCCAGCTCTTCGATCGGCGCTCCGTGATCGTCGATACGCAGATCGACGTAGCGATCGTTGAACCCCGCGTATCCGCCACCGGGTTTCTCGATCAGCAAAGCCGCGCTCTGCTGCCCGCGCTTGTCGCCGCCCGCGGCCTGCCCCGCCCGCAGCGCGGCGACGAGCCGATCCGCCAAATGCCCGGTGCTCGCCGTAAATGCGGCGGCCAGGGCTTCGACCACAGCGGAACCCGCCAAGCAGTTACCCTGCGCCGCGAACCCCGCTCCCGCGATGCCGCCGGCCCACTCGATGCACGACGAGCCGGTGAAACTCGCGGCGCGGCCGCTCGCATCGACGATGCCGATCTGCCGGTCTTCGCGCCCGCCATCGGGCCCGAGCAACGCCGATAGAACCTCTTGGGGAGTCTCCCCCGCCTGGAGACGTGAGAGGCCGACCGGCCCGTAAGCGGTGTTTGCAAACGCCTGCGTGGCGATTGCACCCACGCCCGCACGCACCCACGGAACGATCGCGCCGACGCTCAGAAACTTCGATTGCACGGCGATGCCGACTTCGCCCGTCCGCACGTCGGCGGCGACCACCGAGAAGGTCGAGGGCTGCGGTAGACTCATGCTGCGATGTGCTGCCGCCACCACGAGCGCTCCTGCCGGCGAGTACGCGTGCCGGCGTTAATCCGCGATGAAGCTTTTTACCGCCGCCGCAACGCTGCCGCAGGTTGCAGCGTTACTTCATAAATAACGATAATAACGATCGAATAACGACTGCCCTTTTCGATCCGAAGGGAGCCCCCGATGCGTCACCTCTTCTCGGCCTGCGCCACGATCCTGCGCTCCGGTGCTCGCCCGATCGCGGGGGCGGCCCTTGTGCCGTGCGCGGTCCTAACGCTCGCGTTCGGCGGCTCGTATGCTGCGGCGCGAGCCGACCAAACGCCCAACGTCGCTCGACTCAGCAACGTCGCCGGCAACGTGACGATCGGCAACGACACCTCGCAATCGATACAGGCCCGCGTCAACATGCCGGTGCTCCCCGGCCAATACCTCTCCACCTCAGGCGAATCGCGGGCCGAGGTGCAACTCGGTTACGCCGACGCATTGCGCGCGGCGAGCTACACCCAATTGCGTTTCACCAACTTGGACGGCATCGGCGATACCGTGCAACTCGCGGCCGGCACGGTCGAACTTCGAACGCTGCGCGCCTCGAGCGACCATCCGCTGATCGAGACGCCGTCCGTCACCGTACGGCCGCGGCAGCCGGGCGCGTATTTGGTGAGCGTCACCCCGGACGGCACCACGCAAATCACCGTGCGCTCCGGCGAAGCTGATATCGTCACGCCCGGCGGTAGCCAAGAGCTGCGGCCCGGACGGACGATGCTGGCCACCGGGAATGCGAACGACCCGCAGTTCACCTACGTCGCCACCGCTCCGTACGATGGCTTCGAGCAATGGAACGACAACCTCGATCGTCAGCTCGCACAGACCGGTGCCTACCAATACGTCAATCAGTACGTCATCGGGGCGAACGACCTCGACGAGTACGGATCGTGGAACTACATTCCGGGCTATGGAGAGTGCTGGCATCCGAACGAATACGCCGGCTGGGCGCCGTATCAAAACGGCACGTGGATCACCAACAACTATTACGGGCCGACATGGGTCGGCTACGAACCATGGGGCTGGGCACCGTACCATTACGGCCGCTGGTTCTATACGCCGCGCGTCGGCTGGTCGTGGGATCCGGGACGTCGCGTGGTGCGTCCGCTATGGTCGCCTGCCTTGGTCGGATTCTTCGGCTTTACCGCCGGCGGCGTCCATGCCGGCGCGGGCAACGTCGGATGGGTGCCGCTGGCGCCGGGTGAAACGCTCCACCCGTGGTGGGGCCCGCATCGTAGCACCACGATCGTCAACAACCATGTGACGATCGCAAGCGGTAACCCCGGCTGGCAGCGGCGTTACGCCAACTTCCGAGCGCCGCACGCGATTAGCGGTGTGACCCTTGCAACGTGGAATCAGGGGAACGTGCGCCGCGTCGTATCGTTCGATCCGCGGCAGATTCGCACCGGCCGCACCGTCCCCGGAGCTCCCCGCATCGTCCACGTTCAAAGCTCCGCCGCACGGCACGACGCGCCTGCATACGTTCCCGTCACGCGTGCGTTCGTTCCCGTCGCGCACCCCCTACAACAGCGCGCGACATCCACTGCGCCCGGCTGGCGTACCTTCGACGGCTCTCGCACCGGAGCGCCGGCGCAACCACACCTGCAACGCTTCACACGCTCGGGCCCATCATCGCCGCGGCACGATTCGCAACCGTCAACGTACGAGGGATCGCGCGCATACCCGATGCGTGCAAATCCCGTTCGTACGAATCCGTCGCGCGTAACTCCACCTCGCACGTATCACATGCATGCGAATCCGCCGCGTTCAGATCAAGCCGCTCCGCGACACGTCGATCCGCAAGTGCCCCAACACATGGAGCAACCGCGCAGCACCCCGCCGCAACAACGCAGCGCTCCGCAACGGCGCGCGGACCCTCGCCCGCGCGCGCGTCCAAGCGCACCCCCGCACGGCGAATAGCAGCCTTACGTCGAGAACGAACCTTGGACGCTATACGGCGTGCAGCTTTGATAGCCGGATTGGTTCTGCACCAAAGAAACGTACCACGTATAACCGGCCGGAAGCGCCGTCCCGAGATTGCCCGAGTAGTAGAAGTCGCTGGGGAACGGGTGTGGCCCGGTCGGGTCGGGTACGGGAGTGAGACCGTTGCTCGTAAACGGAGGGTCGCCCAACGTGTCTTGTACTTGCAAGTACCACGACCCGGGTGCTTGGTTGAGAAGGTTGTTATTACCGTCGGCTACGATTTCGATCGACGTTACATTGGCGGCGTATTGGTTGGGAGCCGGCCGCGCCAGCTGCACCTGCGTTCCGGGATAACACTGCGAGAGCACCGGGTTACCGCCCCCGAAAACGCCGCCGCCACCGCTACCACTACAGGCCGACGCGGTCAACAGTACACCAAGGGCAGCAATTCTGATCGCTCGGTTATTCATCGGACATCGGCCTTCCGTCATGCTATCGTGCTGTTATGGAGTGGTGCGCGAGCGCACGCCTGTGGGTTGTACCCGCCGCGACCCTCTGCAAACATCAAACGTTGCTCCGGTCTCGAGCGTTTCGGCGGAACCTCGCGCGGGAAGGCTGTGTTGACTAGGTGTATGAACGCACGCATTCTTGAAAAGCATGTCGCAGTCGTCACCGGCGCGAGCTCGGGCATCGGCGAGGCAACGGCGCGCACGTTGGCCGCGCAAGGCGCCGCGGTTGTCCTGGCCGCTAGGCGTGGCGATCGCTTAAAGGCGATCGGCGAATCGATCCGGCACGAAGGCGGGATCTGCGCCGAAGTGGTAGCCGACATCACCGCGCCGGACGATGCGCAACGCATGATCGATACGGCGCTCGAGTCTTTCGGAAGGCTCGATATCCTCGTCAACAACGCCGGGGTCATGCTACTGGGCCCGATCGTGGACGCACGGCGGGACGAGTGGGAGCGCATGATTTCCCTGAACTTAAGGGCGTTGCTCACCGCGACCCACATCGCGCTGCCCCACTTGCTGAAGGCAGCCGCCGACGGTCCGCGCGGAGTTGCCGATATCGTGAACATCAGCTCGGTAGCCGGACGGATGGCGCGCCTGAGCAACGGCGTATACAACGCTACAAAGTTTGGCGTCACCGCCTTCAGCGAATCGCTCCGTCAGGAAGTCACCAAGCGTCACGTTCGCGTCTCGCTGGTCGAACCGGGAGCGGTCGAGACCGAACTCGCCTCGCACAATAATCCGGAGGTGCGGGAGACGCTACGCAAGCGCTTCGACGACATTGGGGAACGCCTGCAACCCCAAGACATCGCCGATGCGGTGGAATACGTCGTCACGCGCCCTCGTCACGTGGCGATCAACGAGATCCTCATCCGGCCCACCCAGCAAGAGCTGTAGCCCGGAGCGCGCTCCTTATTGCGTCATGTACTTCCCGACGAACGAGAGGATTGACGGATCGTCGCATTCGAGCTGAAGGTGATCGTCGGGGAACTCTCCGGCAATCAGAATCGTGTGCGCGAAACTTTGGCTCTGCGCGCTCTGCACCTCAACCACGCCGTCGTTCGGAAAGAAACCGAACAACACTTCGTACGCAAAATGTACGCCGGCCGTCTGTTCGAAGGGCAGCGGGTTATAACCGGCGGCTTCCACGAACTTCGGCGGGTTGGCCAGCGAAAGGATCCCCTGCTGAATGCTCTGCATGGTGGCACTACCGCTGGCGAGCGAGTCGACCATACCGCTATTGACGGCGCGTTCGACCAAGCTCGGCGGTTCGACGTACTCCGCGACATTGACCAGCAAATCGCGTAGATAGCCGGGATCCGCCTGTGGCGAACCGTTCAGCGGCAGCGGGCGGCGGCTCCAAGGTTTTGCGAGGCCGAAACGATCGTCAGAAGAGGCGAGCCCGGCGGCGAGACCGATCCGGCTCCGCACCCGGCCAGCAGCAACGCACTCCAGACACAACACATAAATCGTCCGCGCATACCCACGGCTATAACACACGTTTTTATGACGACCAGGGTACGTTCTGACGGCGGCTCCTGCAGGTAAGACTGCGGGCGCGGCAACACTTGGCATGCATGGTTTTATTGAAGGTCCCGTACGCACGACACGCCGGTAAGCGCATCGCGGGCTCGCGCTGATGGCTCGTTACGATCTCATCGGTGCGGCCACCGATCCGTTTCACGGGACCGTGATCGACCCGCATTTCGCCTACGTGCTCGATGACGACGAAATGGCACAAGGCAGCACGCTCGGCGCCCCGCGCTGCTGCGTTATCATCAAACCCACCGGAACGATCCAAAACGTCTATAGCTCCGATGCAGGCTACAATTTCTTCGGCGCGATGGGCGTGCACTTCTGGGATCGCCGAAGCAAGGTGCGTCTTTCGAGCCACCACGGCGAATTTCACATTCATCCGGCGCGACAAGACCATCTCTACACTCTCGACAACGGCGTGCGCGTCCACGAGCAGGTCTTTGCATATAACCACGATGGGGACGACGGCACGTCGCTGCCTCCGCCGGTCGTCTACTATCGCCTCCATCTCGAAAACCAGAACGAGATACCCGTCTCGTTCGACGTGTACGGCTTCTGCGAACTCCGCGGCAATACCGCGCAGGACGTGCTGGCGGAGTATGACGACGCGATGGATGGGATCGTCGGATGGAACGCGAGCACGCCTTCGCAAAACCGGCTCTATGCGGTCCTAGGCGGGGTGACGAATTGGGAGACGACCGACGACCGCGGCAAATTGGTCTCGCGAAATTCGCCGGGGGCCCTATGCAATGCGGCCTCCTCCATCGGCCCCAATCCGGTCGGTGCGCTCCACATCGCGGTGGAGCTCCAACCCCAGCAGGAACGCTGGCTCGATTTCGTCTGCGTGCTGAGCCCGACGTCGCGCGAAGATCTCGCGGCGATCCGCGAACGGATTCCCGCCGGCGCCGTCGCGCTCGAGCAGACCAACGCGTACTACTGGAAGTATCTGCGCCGCTCGATTCTACGAACGCCCGATCACGACGTAAATCAGGGCGTACTGTGGGCGAAAGCCAATATGCTCCGCGTACAAACCTACGCGCCCACCGGGTGGTGCTTCACGAACGATCCCACCCGCAGCAACAACAGCGTCGGCCGCGACACCGCCTGGATGTCCTTCGGGGCCGATTACCTGCGACCGGAGTTCGCGCACGACTCCTTGGCCGCATACTTTCGCCTTCAGGAGCCCGATGGGAAAATCGTCGAGTACTACGACGTTCGCAACGACAAGTGGGACGACTACGGGCTCAACGTCAACGACAACACCCCGCTCATGGTCATCGCGTTGTGGCATCACTATGCGGTCACCGGCAATCGGGATTTCGTGCGCGAAACGTACCCCAACGCGCGACGCGCCATGGAGTACATGCTTTCGCAACGCAACGCGCAAGGGCTCGTCTGGTGCACGTCGACCGCGACGTCGGATTGGGGCATCGTGGGCTGGCGCAACGTCATCCAAAATTATCGCATCAGCGGTGCGTCGACGGAGCTCAATTCGGAGTGCTACGCGGCCCTGCGGGCGCTGGCGGAAATCGCCAAACTGCTCGACGACGGCCCTTCCCTGGAACGATACGAGAGCGCGGCAAGCGAACTCTACGACGCGATCAACACGCATCTGGTCAATCCGCAGAACGACCTCTACTATCTAACCATCGACGTCGACGGTTCGCTCCGTTCGGAAGTCACCGCCGATCTCGTCTTTCCGGTGTTGTTCGGCGTCGCGCCGCCGGATCGCGCGGCGCGGATCATCGGCGCGTTGAGCGACGCGGCGTTTTGGACCGAGGCGGGCATCCGTACCGTACCGCGCGACGACCTTACCTATGGGCCGATCAACGGCTACGGCCTTTTGGGCGGGGTCTGGGTTGCCGTCACCTATTGGTACGCGTTTGCGGCCGCCAAATACAATCCGGGCTTCATGGCCAAGGCCCTCTCGAGCAGCTTTCGGCATTTCTCCAGCGATCCGCGACGGAACAACACGGTTCCGGGACAATTCTCGGAATGGTTACACGGCGAGATTCTGGTCAACCAGGGCATGATGCTCTCTCCGTGGGATGCGCCGCGCTATCTGTGGGCGGCAATCGAAGGGGCCGGGGGGCTCGACGTTACCGGATCCGTGCCGAAAATCAATCCTTGCCTATCGGAGCAGTGGCGCTGGCTCACCGCCGTCAACGTCCCGTATCGCGACACGCATATCGCGTGGATTGCGACTCGCATGCCCGACGGTCTGCACGTCTACACGACGTCCCATCTCGCGTCGGACGCGCCGCTCACCGCCTACGCGAGCGATATCACCGACACGTGCAGCGTCGCGGATCCGCTCGTGACCCTGGTGGGATTTGCCGACGCCGAAGCCACGCTGATTTTCCTAGGGAACTCGAGCCCGCAAACCATCACGACGGCGGCCACGATTGCCCAACTCCCTCGCGACGAACACTCGGTTCGCGTCTTCTCGACGGTGTGGAATCAGTGGCAAGACCTGGGCCGGCTCAAACGGAACGACATCCTCGACGGCATCGCCGTGGTGATCGACGCCGGCGGCTTCTGCTTGATCGAAATCAATCAGCCGTAACGGGTAGCTATCGTGCGGTGATCGCCGCGATGCCGCTGCGCAGGCTGGCGGCATCGAGCGCGCCTCGGTGCACGCCCTTGATGCGTCCCGAAGCATCCAGAAACACCGTCGTCGGAAACGCAAATCCCGCAGCGGCGCCGTAGACTTCGCTTCGGTCGAGGAGAATAGGATAGGTCACTTCGACGCGTGCCAAAAACGCTGCGACGTGTGCTCGCGCCTCGCCCTGATCGACGCCGACGATCGTGATGTTGCGGTGCGCGAGTTGCGCGCTTTCGAGAAGCGGCAGCTCTTCCTGGCACGGCGGGCACCACGTCGCCCAGATATTCAACACGATCGGCCGCCCGACGTAGTGTCGAAGATTGGTCGCGGGGCCCCGTACCGATTCAAAGCGTTGATTCATCAATCCGGCGGGAAGGGGCTGCGGGGCTGGGGCGGACGAAGCGCCGAGCGCACCGAGGGCGAGGGCGAGGGCTACGAGGGGCCGTACGATACGCATGCCCGGCAGTTCCCGCGGCCGCCGGCGCCCACATCCACCCCATCATCGCTTTCGATGAGAGCGGCCATCGGTAACTGCGAGGGCGTTTTTTAGGGACCGGGCGAGTGAGCGTCGCACGTTGGTGTATGAAATATCGCTTTCCCATCGGTCGGTTCTTGGGGACGCTCGTATCGTGCGCCATCGTTGCGTCCGGTCTCGCCCTGGCCGCCCCCCACCCCTACACCCCGCCCACCTACACGGGGCAACTCTTCCCGCCGTGGAGCCACGGCAACAACGACCCCGCCACGTACAAGGGCCTGCCGTTCACCGTTCCCGAGGTCGACGACATGGCGGACTTCCACGGAAATCTGAACGATCCCAAACTCGTCATTTACGTCGGCGGCAACTACTATTTCGCAATGGCGCCGCTGGTCGCTGCGTTCGAACGCATCCATCCCGAATACAAGGGACGCATCTTTTCCGTCACCATACCGCCCGGATTGCTGGTCCAAGCGATGATCGATCGTGACACCTTTACCTCCGGCAATATGACCTTTACCGTTCACCCCGACGTCTTTGCCGCAGGTAAGAAAAAGGTGCTCGCGCAGGTCGATGCCGGACGTTTGGTCGGGCCCGTCGTGGCCTATGCAACCAACGATTTGACGATCATGGTGCCCAAGGGCAACCCCGGGCATATCCATAGTCTGACGGATCTCGGTAAACCCGGCGTGCGGCTCGTGATGCCGAACCCAAAATTCGAAGGCGTTGCCCGCCAGATCGAAGCGGCGTTGCGTAAAGCCGGCGGCCCCGCGCTAGTCCGCGCCGTCTATACTACGAAGGTCGCGAACGGCGAGACGATCCTCACCCACATCCACCATCGCCAGACGCCGCTCTTCCTCATGCAGGGGCTTGCGGTTGCGGGAGTTACGTGGAAATCGGAGGCGATCTTTCAGGAGCAGTCCGGTCACCCCATATCCCACGTCGATATTCCCCCGGCGCAAAACGCGGTGGCGATCTACGGCGGGGGGCTCGTGAAAAACGCACCTCATCCCATCGCAGGCAAAGCGTGGCTAGCCTTCCTCGCTTCGCCGACCGCCCTGCAGATCTTCGAGCGCTACGGCTTCAAGGCCCTAACAAAATAACCCCGAAAGACCACGTTAGTCACTAGAAGCCACTGCTTTTACGCGAGGTGCACTATGGACTCTCAACGATGGTCGCGCACGGGATTTCTTGCGGCCCTGGGCGCCGGAGCCGGCGCCCTGGCCCTTCCGACCGATGCGGCCGTGATGAGCATGATCAACCAACGCCCGTACGATTGGGGAACGCCCCTCGACGAACTTGGCCGATCGCTCTATACGCCGAACAACATCTTCTTCATCCGCTCCCACATGGGGCCGCCCGCAACAACCCCGGCCGATACCTGGCGGCTTACCGTCGACGGCTTGGTAGATCATCCGCTCCACCTCTCCGTTGCGGATTTGCGCGCATTCCCCAAACACGAAGTGCCTTCGGTACTGCAGTGCGCGGGCAACGGGCGTTCTTACTACGGCGATGCGTATCCCGACGCATCGCATCCGGCCGGCGCTCAGTGGCGCACGGGCGGGGTGGGCAACGCGCGCTGGGGCGGCGCGCGCGTCCGCGACGTGCTGGCGAAAGCCGGCGTCAAATCGACCGCGCATTTCTCGACCAACTTCGGCCGCGATAATCCCGTATTGCCGACCACGCCGAAGTTCGTTCGCGGAATCGAGCTCGCTAAGCTTATGGACGAAGATACGCTTCTAGTCTACGAAATGAACGGAGCGCCGCTCCCCTACTACCACGGGTTTCCGGTGCGTCTGCTCGTCCCGGGTTGGGCGGCCGACCATTCGGTGAAGTGGATTACGAACATGACGCTCACCGAGAAGATCACCGACGCATTCTGGACGGGTATCGGCTACCGCTACCCCGATAAAATCGGCAAACCGGGCGTCGGCGTGAAACCGAACGTCGAACATCCGGTTACCGTTCTCAACGTCAAGTCGATCCTCACGGCTCCGGCCACGCACTCAAGCGTCAAGGTCGGCGCGCCCGTTGTCATCAACGGCTTCGCCTGGTCGGGGGATGGCGCCTACGCTACGGCAGTCGACATCTCTACCGATGGCGGCGCGACATGGTTGCCTGCAACGCTGGGTGAAAGCCCCGGAAAATTCGCTTGGCGAACGTTCACCCTCACCTGGACGCCGAAAACGGCGGGTAGCGCTCGCATTATGGCGCGCGCGAAAGACAATCGCGGAGCGGTCCAACCGATGAAGTCGCCCTGGAATCCCGGCGGCTACGTGTGGAACGGCATTCACTCCGTGGATGTAGAGGTGAGCAATGCGTAACGCCGCTGCCATACTGGCCGTTCTCGCCCTCGCTGCGTGCGCCGGAGGCGGCAAAACGCAGGAAGCAGCCACCAGCGCGCCCGCGGTGGTCGCCGCGGTCACCCCGATGTCGGCGAGCGCGGATATGTCCTCGTTCGGGGGAACCAATCTCCCCGCGGGGCACGAGCTGAGCGACCTGCAAACGAGTTGCCAGATCTGCCACTCGAGCGATATGTGGTACACCCAGCGGCTCTCAAAGCCGATGTGGGATGCCGAGGTCACCAAGATGATGAAGTTCGGCTCGCCGCTGCCAAAGAGCGATAAGGCTGCCGTCGTCGCCTACCTTGCGAAATACTTGGGACCGACCGTTCCCCGCCGAGCCGGGCCACCGACGGCGACCGCGCCGCCGCTGAGCTACGCCGGGCCGCCGGCAGCGCAGTAAACAGCGCTCATCCTCCGGACAGAATGCCGTCATCGATTCGAAAATGACGGCATTTTGATGGACGGACCATGGCCGAGCGAGCATCGTGGAGAAAACGATCGCACAGCCGCGTTCGCCGTTCCCATAGGAGAGCTATCGCCTTGAAGGCGTTGATTGCAAGTCTATCTCTGAGTGCGCTTTTCGCATGCGCGCTCCCGGCATATGCCGCGACCCCGGCGCCGAAGGCGAGCCCGGCCGCGGTTGCGCCGGTGCCGCCTAGCGTCCCGGATGCCGTAACCCAGCACACCATCGTCCTGGGCGGCAAGACGTATCCGTACACGGCGCGAGCCGGAACGATCACCCTGCACGATCGTGCGGGCGAACCGACCGCGCGGATGTTCTACGTCGCCTATACGCTCGACGGTGCGAAAGCCGCGGACCGGCCCGTAACCTTCTTATATAACGGCGGCCCGGGGAGCTCGTCGATGTGGTTGCACATGGGTTCGTTCGGGCCGGTGCGCATCGATGCCGGGGCGAGCGGAACGATCACGCGGCCGGCACCCTATCGTCTGGTCGCCGACAAGGACAGCCTGCTCGACACGACCGACTTGGTGTTCATCGACATGCCCGATTCGGGTTTTGGGCGCATCATCGGCGCGGGAAAGCCCAAGGACTTTTTCGGCGTCGATCAGGACGTGCGAGCATTCGGCCAATTCGTGCAAAATTATCTGACCGAATTCTCGCGCTGGAACTCACCGAAATTTCTCTACGGCGAAAGCTACGGCACCACGCGCTCCGCAGCGCTGGTTGACTACCTGCAGAACGCCGGGGTGAGCGTCAACGGCGTCGTCCTGCAATCGACGATTCTCAACTTCGGCATCGACGGCACGGATACCGGAAGCAACGACTGGCCGTACATCCTGTATCTTCCTACCGAAACCGCGGCTGCGTGGTACCACCACGCGTTGCCCGGCTCACCCGGAACCCTCGACGCCGTCGTCTCGCAAGTCAAAGACTTTGCGATGAACGAATACGCCGATTGTCTGGCCAAGGGCTCCGAGTGTCCGCGCGGAGAGTACGACGACGTCGTGCGCAAACTCCATCAGTACACCGGACTCTCCGAACAATACATTCGGAACAACGACATTCGCGTATCGTACTCCCGGTTCGAAACCGTCCTCTTCCGCAACCAGGGCACGATCCTGGGGCGCCTCGATGGACGCTTTGAAACCCACACGACCGACCGGCTTGCGGACCAGCCCCCGTGGGATCCGACCGATGCGGCGATCGACTCGCCCTACACCACGGCGATCAACTCGTATCTGCGCGAAGATCTCCACTATACGAGCCCGCTGCATTACCGCACGTCGATCTACGACATCATTTATGCCAACGGTCAGCAATGGGATTTCAAACATCGCGGCAACCCAACGACCAACGTCGCGCCGGACCTGGCCGAAGCGATGACCTACAACCCGCACTTGCAGATATTCTCCGCCAACGGATACTACGATTTCGCGACGCCGTTCTTCGAGACGGAGTATGCGCTCGACCATCTCACGATCGAGCCGTCGCTCAAAAAGAACATCACCTACGGCTTCTATCAATCGGGACACATGATCTACTTGCAGCCCACCGCCCTGCAGCAACTCCACGACGATCTCGAACGCTGGTATAGCGCGACGCTGGGAGGGCGCAACTGATGCGCTTCTTCAGCCGTCTTGCAATCTTCGGCGCGCTCGCCGCGACCCTCGCATGCTCTACCCCGTTTCCGGCCCAAGCCGCCGCCAAGGCGGCTCCGCAAGAGCCGATTCCCCACGATGCCGTGACGCAGCATCGCATCACGCTCGGTGGAAAAAACTACAACTACACGGCTCGCGCGGGAACGATCGTCATCCGGGACGCCAACGACAAGCCCGAAGCGACGATGTTCTACACCGCCGACACGCTCGACGGCGCGAACCTCAATACGCGCCCGGTGACCTTCTTCTACAACGGCGGCCCCGGCAGTTCGACGATTTGGCTACGCATGGGCTCCTTCGGCCCCGTCCGCGTCGTCACCGGAAACCCATCGATCACGCCGCCCGCGCCGTATTCGCTAGTCTCCAATCGCTACTCGTTGCTGGACAAGAGCGACCTCGTCTTCATCGACATGCCGGCAAGCGGCTTCGGACGCATCCTGCCGGGCGCCGACCCAAAGAAGATCTTCGGCAGCGACAACGACATCAAGGCCTTCGCCCAGTTCATCGAGCGCTACCTGATGGCGTTCCACCGCTGGAACTCGCCCAAGTTTCTGTTCGGTGAATCCTACGGCACGCCGCGCTCGGCAATGCTCGTAAACTATCTGCAGCGACACAACATCGGCATCAACGGCGTCGTGCTGCAGTCTTCGATTCTCGACTACTCGCTCGCCTCGAGCGATGTCTACGGCGGCGCCGATACGGACGACTGGCAGTACGTGTTCTATCTCCCGACCGAAGCCGCGACCGCGTACTACTATCACGCCGTACCAAACGCACCGTCGACGCTCACCGCATACGTGCGCGAAGTCCATCACTTCGCGATGACGGACTATCGCAACGCCCTGGACCAAGGCTTCAACTTACCGCCCGCGCAATACGACGCGATCGTCGCCAAGCTCCATCGCTATCTCGGCGTCTCCGAACAATTCATCCGCAACTCCAACCTGCGCATCCCCGCCGAGCGCTACATCGCGGAATTCCAGCGCGAAAAGGGCAAGACCGAGGGCATCTACGATTCGCGCTTCCAGCTCTACACGCTCGATCGCGCCGAAGAGTATCCCACGCTCGAGCCGAGCGACGCGGCGATCGACTCACCGTACTTCGCGCTCGGCAATCAATACCTGCGCGACGACCTGCACTTCAACACGTCGCTGCTCTACCGCGTCGGCGCGTACAGCACGATTCAAGCCGACGGCGGATGGGACTTCAAACACAACGGCAGCCTCCCGCTCGAGACGGCCGGAGATCTCGCGCAAGCGATGACGTTCAACCCCGGCTTGCGCGTCTTCTCTGCGAACGGTTACTTCGATTCGGTCACGCCGTGGGCCGCGACGATCTATACGCTCCATCACCTGGGGCTAGCCCCGGCACTTCAAGCGCACATCACGTACGGCTTCTATCCGTCCGGGCACATGATCTATCTCAACACGCAGGCGCTCGCATCGTTCCACGACGACCTCGAACGCTGGTACGCGGCGACGCTGGCGGCACAGCGCTAACGCTAGCATCGCCGTTAGCGGCCGGGTAAAGCGCCCGGGGGTTGGGGGACCGTTCGTCAGCGCGCATCCTGCGCGCTTCCTACTCCTATGTTTTTGTGCAACATTTCAAAGGAAGTCGACATCCATGTCGATTGCACAAAAATCACAGGTCCCCCAACCCCCGGGCGCTTTACCCGGCCG
>DATKQG010000030.1 GCA_035532835.1 Candidatus Dormiibacterota bacterium | reverse complement strand
AAAATGCTCGGGTGCGTGTGCGTCGGAGTCGATCGACATCGGGACCCCTGCTTCGACACATTTTCGGATGTATTCGTCGCGCAAATCGAGCCGGTCGGGATACGCGTCGATCTCCAGAATCGTACCGGTACGTTTGGCCGCTGCGACGATCTCGTCGATATTGAGCTCGATCTCCGGCCGTTGATTGAGTAGCCGGCACGTCGGATGGAAGACGACGTCGACGTTGGGATTCTCCATGGCGCGAATAAGGCGTTTGGTCTGCTCGCGCCGCGGTAGCTCGAAGTGACTGTGGATCGCGACGCCGACCAGATCGAGTTTCGCGAGCACCTCGTCGAGGATGTCGAGCGTGCCGTCTTGGTTGATATTGACTTCGGCGCCCGAGAGAATCGTAAGCTTCTTTCCTGCGGCCTTGCGCCGCTTGTTGATCCGGGCGATCGTTTCTATCTGTGCGAGGAGACGCTTCTCGTCGAGGCCGTTCGTCATTGCGAGTGATTTGGTGTGGTCGGTGATGGCGATGTAATCGAGCCCGGCTGCTTCCGCAGCGTCGGCCATCTTTTCGATCGACGCGTTGCCGTCGCTCGAATTGGTCTGCACTTGCAAATCGCCGCGGAGATCGCCGTACCCGATGAGCTTCGGAAGCCTGCCCTTCTTTGCCGCGTCGAGCTCGCCGGTCACCTCACGCAGCTCCGGCTCGATATATTCCAACCCCAGGCGTTCATAGATCTCGGCTTCGGTATGCCCCGCGAGCATCGTCATTCCCCTAAAGAGACCGTACTCGCTTAGCTTCCACTTGTGCTTCTGCGCGATGGTTCGCAGTGCGATGTTGTGCGGTTGCGAACCAGTGAAGTAGGCCAGCGCCGCGCCCCACGATTTCGCCGCAACGACCCGCACGTCGACGTCGATGCCCGACTTCAAGCGAAGATTGGTCTTGGTCGGCCCCGTTCCATAGACGTGCGCGACGAGCGGAAGCGCGACGATCTTGGCCATCACTGCCTCCGGCTTCGAGGAGATGATGAGGACGTCGATATCGCCGATCGTCTCCTTCCAGCGCCGGAACGAACCGGCGACTGCGATGCGATCGACGCCCGGGATCCGCTCGATCAGATGGCGCAGCCGTTCGATATCGGCCATCACAAAACCGAGAATGAGCCGTTGGCCGCTCTTGCGCATGAAGTCGATGCTCTTGAGAATCTTGGCCTCGGTGCGCGTGCCAAAGTGCGGCAGCGCCGCAATCTTGCCGGCCCGCGCTGCCTTTTCGAGATCGTTGACGTTCTTGATGCGGAGCTTTTTCCACAGGGTCTGCACCGTCTGTGGACCCACGCCTTGAATGGCCGTCAATCCGGCAATATCGACCGGGACGCGTTTCTTGAACGTCTCGTATTTCGTGAAATGCCCGGTCGTGAAGAGCTCCGCAAGGTGCTCGGCGATGCCGGCGCCGACGCCCGGAATAGCGTCGATTGCCTTGACGCCGTGCTCGCGAAACGTGTCTTGCACGCTCTCGCCGAACGATTCGACGCCGTGTGCGGCGCGCTCGTACGCGCGCGGTTTGAACTCCACCCCTTGCATCTCGTAGAGTATCGATATCTCATTGAGCATGCGGGAGATCTCTTGATTGGAAAACCGTCTGCGCCTACTCATCGGCCTTTGGCTCCTCGTGCAAGTCGAAGGTGGTCTCGGTACATCTTCCATATCTCCCGTACAGTCGTCGCCTCTTCGGCAGTCTTGTCGTCGCGAAGTTTCACCAGGCGTGGGAAGCGCAGCGCAAGACCGCCGGTCTTCAGCTTATCGTGCGCTACGGTATGCACCGGACTTGCGGTGAGGTCGGCTCCCTTGATCTCGATCACGTTCACTGGCTCAAACCAGACGTCCATCTCCATATTGGTCACGACCAGGCGGTGCTTTTTCGGAATGACGTGCGGCTTGAGCAACTTGGGTAACGACCGCAGAAGGCGATCGGTGATTCCCGAACCGACCTTCGTAAACGAATAGTACTTGTTCGTACGCGGATCGAATGCGGCAACGAGAAGCGAGCCGTAGCTTCCGGCGCGCGAGCCCTTGCCGTAGAGTGCACCTACAACGACCACGTCGAACGTATCGGCAAGCTCTTTTGTGTAATCTTTCTTGAACTTGATCCAGTACCAGCCACGGTGACCGGCTTGGTACGGGCTCGTCGCACCTTTGATAACGACGCCCTCGGCGCCGCGCGCGATCGCGGAATGGAAATATCTCTCGATCTCGTTCATGTCGTCGGTGCGTATGAAGGCGCCGAGGCCGGCGGTTCGGTCGGCGATCAAGTGCCTTTGCAACAAGCCTTTACGCTGGGCTAACGGAGTCGCGAGCAAGCTCTTGCCGTTGAGGTAGAGGATGTCGAAAGCGAAGAACGCGACCGGCACTTCCTTTCGGTAATGCTCGATCTTGAGCTTACGCTTACGCTGCATGACGACTTGGAACGGCATAAGCAGCCCGGTCTTACGGTCGATGGCTACGACCTCGCCGTCGATGACCGCCTGCCGGGCCTTCAAATGCTTGCGAAGGTGTTCGATCACTTCCGGGTATTGGTACGTGATATCGTCGAGGCGCCGCGAGAAGACGCGGATCTCACCGTTGCTTTGTTTGTGGATCTGCGCGCGCTCGCCGTCGTACTTGTACTCGGCGAACATCTCGCCCTTGAGGTGCAGCGGCACCTCGTCGAGGTCCTCGACTCGCGAACAGAGCATCATCCGTACCGGAACACCCGGCTTCGGCCGCACGCGCCGCAGCGACTTCAATCCGTCGCGCGCGACGCGAAAAGCGACTTCACCCAGATCGGAGAGCACGTTATACGCCTGCTCGAGGTAGTCTTTGTCGGCTTTTGTACCTCCCGCGCTGCGAGAGAGCGCATGGAGAAACGTCATCTCCGCAGCGCCGACACGATGCGTGCCGGTGACCGTTCGCACGACGTACTTCGCTTCGACGTCGCTCGTGCTCGTCAGCAGCGTAGCGAGCTGCTGGATCTTGGATGCTTGCGCACCCGCGCCCGAGGTCCGCGCAATTTTCATCAGCAGCTCGAAGACGCCGAGGATCGAGAACCCTTTGCCGCGTCCGGTCGCGAGCTTCTCCGCGACCGCGCCGAGGTCGCCGGCTTTGATGGCCATGCTCGTTACGCGCGTCAGCGGAACGCCGAATGCCTGTGCAATCGCGCGCGCGATCATCTTTTCCGCCATTCCGAATTGGGGCGCCGAGAAGCTCGGCCCGAGCGTCCCCGAGAGCAGATAGGCGGCAACTTTGGCTTCTTCGGGCGCGAGTTTGGGGAGAAAGCGAGCCAACGTATCGATCATCGCCGTGCTCGACGAGAGCAGCTCGAGCCGCGCGAAGACACGTGCGAGAACTTTGAATGCGACGGTTTTGCGCGCCATGAGCCGATCCCTCAGTCGGGCTCTTCGAGTGCCGTCACCACCGCGCCGGTCGTCGCGTTGGGGCGGAAGGTCGTGCAACCCTTCAGGCCCATATCATAGGCTGCGTCGTACACGTCTCTAAATGCGGCGAAGGAAAAGCCTTCGGGGACGGTAATCGTCTTGGAGATCGAGTTGTCGACGTACGACTGCAATGCGGCCTGCATCGCGATCTGGTCGAACGGCGCGATCTCGTCCGCGCAGACGAACGCCGGCGGAAGGGCGTCGGTTGGATGCATACGCTCTCGCCACCGGCCGATCGCATAGTCTTCCAGCTCGAAGCTGGTGGTCGTGCCGTCTTGATTGAGTAATTTGCGCGCGACGTTCGCGGCGAGGAGTGGTTCGAGACCGCTTGAGATGTTGCCGGCCAGGAGGCTGATCGTCCCAGCGGGAGCGATCGCCACAAGATGGCTGTTGCGAATGCCATCGTTGCGTATCGCGACGCGCAACTCGTGGGGCAGCGCCGCGACGAACTGACCTTCGAGATACTTCTCCGGTTCGAAGGCGGGAAAGGCGCCTTTCTCGCGTGCCAGTGCGACCGAGGTTCTATAAGCCGTGAGACAGACGCATTGCATCACGTTTGCCGCAAACGAGCGCGCCGCTTCGCTCGCATAGTGCAATCCGAGCATGAGCAGCGCGTCGCCAAGGCCCGTGATGCCCAAGCCGATGCGGCGCGACGAATGCGCGGACCGCTCTTGTTTCGGAAGCGGGAAGCGCGACGCGTCGATCGCGTCGTCGAGAAAACGCGTCGCGACCTCGGCCGTCGCCATCAGACCGCTTTCATCCAGCCGAGCCTGAGGTGTGAAGGGATCGCGCACGAACTGCGTGAGGTTCAACGAGCCAAGATCACACGCACCGTAAGGAGGGAGTGGAATCTCGCCGCAGGGATTGGTCGCACTAATGCGCTCACAGTACCAAAGATTGTTGAGACGATTGATCCGGTCGACAAAGAGCAGACCCGGTTCGGCATGATCGTAGTTCGCGCGCAAGATCTTCTCCCAGAGTTCGCGCGCACGTACGCGCCGGTAGACGCGCCCTCCGGCGTGCGTCGTGTCGGGGAAGACGAGCGGCCATTCGGCGTCGCTGCGCATCGCAGCCATGAACGCGTCGGTGATCAGGACGGAGAGGTTGAAATGCCGGAGTGCACCCGGCCGCCCTTTCGCCGTGATGAACTCCTCGACGTCCGGATGGTCGCAACGCAGCGTGCCGATCATCGCTCCGCGGCGCGCTCCCGTCGAAAGGATCGTCTCGCACATGGCATCCCATACGCCCATGAACGAAACCGGACCCGACGCGATCGCGCCGACGCCGGAAGCCTTGGCACCGCGCGGCCGCAAGGTCGAGAAGTCGTATCCGACACCGCCGCCTTGCTGCATCGTCATCGCTCCCTCGCGCAGCGCGCGGAAGATGCCCTCCATCGAGTCCTCGATCGTACCCATCACGAAGCAATTGCAGAGCGTCACCTTGCGGGCCGTGCCGGCGCCGGCTTGAATGCGGCCGCCGGGCAGAAACTTGAACTCCCGCAGTATCCCGTAAAAGCGTTGCTCCCAGGCGTCGCGATCGCGCCGTTCAACGGCGCTCAGTGCCGAAGCGATCCGGCGCCAGCTATCCTCGATCGTCCGATCGCCGTGGCCGCCGTTGCGGTACCGGTACTTCGTCTCCCAGACGTGCTGCTGTATGGCCGTGCGCAACGCACCGCCGATTACGCTGTTCTGCACCTGCGATCCGGGCATCGTGCTCCAAGTCTAGTCCGCCGGAACGAGCGATGTTGGGAAGAAGCCGTGATCGGCTCTTCATATTTCCAGTTTCCAGCACATTTCGCATGGCAGCATGCCGACGGTGCGTGTGCTGCTTCCCGCCGCAATTCGATCGGAAGAGAACGACGTGCATATTCGCGACGTGCCCACACACGGCGAATCGCGCTTAGCGAAGGTCGCCGACTGCTTCCTTGACGGCTAGGGCAATCGACTCTGCCGCATCTTCCCGAGCGGAGAGCGCAGCCCAGCGCTGTGGAGCAAGCGGTTCGCCGAACCGCACCGTCAGTGAATGGCGCCGCGGAAGCCGGCGCCCCGCCGGAAGGGAATCAAATGTGCCATCGATATACACCGGAACGATCGGAGCGGCGACATGAAGCATCAGCGAGCCGATCCCCGGCAAGAACGGCTGCAACGTCCCGTCGCTCGAGAGCCAGCCTTCCGGAAACCATGCCAACACCTGCCCGCGCCGCAGCACGGCCTCACTGAGCGCAAGACCTTCGCGAGCCCCGTGCGCCGGGTCAGCGGGAAAAACGTGTGCGCAGCGGCTAAAAAGCCGCTTCCAAGGGGCCGAGAACATGGCCTCGACGGAGCCCGCAAAATAGAGTTCCCGCAGCGCGTACCAAGGAAGCGCTGCGGTAAGGACGGGCGCATCGAGCAAACTCGCGTGATTCACACACAAAACGTATGGGCCTCGCTCCGGCACGTGCTCAAGGCCTTCCACCGTAAGCGGGAAAAACGAACGAATGAGCGCGCGATTGATCGCGTGACCGGCACGATACACCACACGCGCGAAAACATTTGGTGGCGCGAGCCAAGCCGACGACGATGCGATGCTCTTTGCAATGGGCTTCGCCGCAGCCAGGGCGACAAGGTCGCGGAGCGTTTTGACTTGTTCTAAGGCGCGTTCATCGAGGGTGATTCCGAGTGCCTGCTCGATCTGCATTGTGAGTGTGGCCCAGCCGAGCGAATCGACACCAAGATCGAGTTGCGGACTCATGTCGAGCGACAAGTGCTGCTGTGGAAAGTGGGCCTGTAACCAGCTCCACATTCGCCCGGCGATTGGCCGCTCGAGCAATGCGCGATCGCTCGGCGAGAGCTGAATGATTGCGGTCCCACGTCCCTGCCGAGCCGTGCGATAGAGAGAGGGTAACAGATGGCGCCGTAGCTTCCCAAGCTCCGTGCGAGGCAGCGGCGCTTCGATAAGCGCAAAACCGGTCAACTGCATATATCGTCGCAGCTCGTTCGCGCACGTTGACAGCGCCGCGCGAATTGCGGCTTCACGCGATTGCACATCCGGATACGAGCGGGCAATGAGCGATGGTACGGCCAGCGCGACCAGCTTGCCGTCATCGATAAGCACTGCGATTTCATCGACCATCGCGTTCTTGTAGCCGGCTTCGACACTTTCGGGATCGAGTTTCTCACCACCGGCCAGCACCAGCGTCTCCGTCGCACGGCCATGAAGGTAAAGATATCCTTGGGCATCGATACGGCCCAGATCGCGAGTGCGAAACCAACGGTCTGCGGTAAATGCCTCGCGGGTTGCTTCCGGATCGGAGCGGTAGCCCGCAAAGACGCTCGGGCCGCGCACTTCGATTTCGCCGATACCATGTGCGTCCAGGCCGCGTAGCCGCACGTCAACCTCGGGCAGTGCCTGACCGGCGCTGCCGATCCGTGCATGACCCGGGCGATTGAAGGAAACGATTGGAGACGTTTCGGTCAAACCATAGCCGGCGAGCACTTCATAGCCAAGACCGATCACCATGCGTTCGGTTGTTTCAGCGAGTGCCGCGCCACCCGATGCGAGTCGCTGCAAGCCAGGTGCAATGCTCCGACGGACGGCGCCGAATACCATGCGGCCGAAAGTGGGGCGGCCCCGCTGCGCAAGCGCGGTCGAGATGCCAATCAGTCGATCGAACACTGCGGCTGCAAATGCTCCTCGCTCTTTTACGTTCTGCTCGACCGCACTCGAGAGTGCTTCGTACAATCGCGGCACGCCGATCAGCCAATTCGCGCCGCCGACTCGCAATGTGCGCGAAAGCTCGGGACCGGTGATTCCGCTCGGAAGAACGACCGATGCGCCGCAGCAGAGCGGCAAGAGAAGTCCGACCACGAGGGGATAGGCGTGGTGAAGCGGCAACGGGAGGAGCGCCCGATCATGCGGGCCGAGTTGAAGAATCTCGCTCATCGCCCTGATATTGTATAAGACGTTTGCATGCGTGAGCGGGACCGACTTCGGTACTCCCGTGGTCCCCGACGTGTGCAGAAGTAGCGCGGTGTCTTCGGACGCAGGCATCGATGCGTATGACTCTCGGAGCACTCGCAAAGAAAGGATCGATCGTCTCTTGTCGCCTTCGGCATAGAGCAACCGGCATTGAGTTCGGGCGAGAAGTTTTTCACATTCCGGTTCACCTTGTTTTGCCTCGATCGGCATCACTGCGCCCCCCGCCTTCAGAATGCCGAGACAGGTTGCAATCCAAGCGCTGCTATTCGGAGCGAAGATGCCTACCGGCTCGCCTGGCTTGATGCCCTGTTGGTGAAGGTCTACGCAGACGTGCTGCGCTCGCTCCCCGAGTTGCGCGAACGAAACCTCGTCGATCGCCGCTTGGTCCACGAAAACGACGGCGGCATTCGCGCCATAGGTCGCGAGCTGCTCCACGAGCTGCTGGAGCGTGGTGATATCGACCATGCGACCCTCCCAGTGCTACGATGATAGCGGAGATCGCTATGAAAATTGAAGATTTCTCGTTCGGAAGCATCCGAATCGACGGGACGACCTACAAGTACGACGTCGTCATCGACCGCGGTAAGCATCACACTCGACCGAACACCTCGGCGTCACGGCGATGCTTGGGCCAACCGATGGCCTGGGGATGCGCGCGAGGAATCTTCGCCGTCGGGGTTCTAAGGGCTTAGCAGCGAAACGGCATCTCCCTCTTTGAGCGTCTCCGATGGGCGCACTACGACCGTGTCGCCGCTTTGCAGCCCTGCGAGGACCTGCGCATCGCCGTCGCCCATGCGGCCGATTTTCAACGTCGTACGATGGACCTTATTGCCGCGCACGACGAACGCGCACCAATCCTCCGCGCAACGCACGAGCGCCGGGACGGGAACCGATACGACGTCCCCGCTCCAGGTCACAATGCGTACCTCGAGGCGATAGGCATCCCCAAGGGAGGGCGGTCGCTGCGCAAAATCGGCGATGACGTTGACTCGCTGCTCTTCGATACCTAGCGCCGAGACTTTGGTATAGCCGGATGGCTCGATCCGGCGCACCTTGCCGCGCGGATGATCGTTCCCGGCACCGCGCAGTACCTCCATCGTGTCGCCGACATGAATGCCGACGGCATCTTGAGAGAGCACGTCGGCGACTATTTCCAGCGTATTTCGGTTTCCGATTTCCACGAGCGGCGCACCCGCAGCGACGTAGGCTTCGCTCTTTTGGAGCACCCGCATAATTTCGCCGGAGACGGGCGCGACGATCGCGGTCCGAGATGACTGGTCCTCGAGCGTCCGCAGTTGTGCACGAATGGCATTCATTTGCGCGTCGTACACGGTTCGCAAGTAATCCGGATCGCGCACCTTCTTGGTGAGCTCATCGAGCGCCGCGCGATCCATCGTCACTTGCGCTTCGGCAGCCGCGGCGTCGGTCTTTGCCATCTGCAGTTCGCGGCGGCGCGTAGTCTCTGCCAGTTGCGCTTGCTCTCGAGCGAGCTTGGATGCGTAACCTTGCGCCTCCAGCGCGGTCTGCCGGCGCGCCTCCCGATCGGCCTGTTCGAGCGCCGACTGAGCGGCTAGGACGCGTGCGTGCGCCGATAAGGCGAGGGCCACCGATGAAGCCGTGCGAGCGCGCGCCTGCGCGAGCGTTTCGTCCTTAGGACGGAGCGTTTCGACGCCGGCGCGTTGAGCTTGGAGCTCCCGCAGCTTTTCAAGCGCCGATTCGATGGAAGCGTTGTAGGGCAGCGGATCGATCGAGCCAAGCTTCTGCCCGGTCACGACGCGGTCGCCTTCCTCGTAGGTTATGCGGGAGAGGCGCCCCGGAACTTGCGCCGACACCACAAATCGATCGCGAAGCCTCGTCTTGGCTTCCGCTTCGACCGCGGTTTCGATGCGCCGCTGTGCAACCACGGCCGTTTCCACGGGAATCGGGCGCGGCCGCAACACGAACGCGATAGCGCCGGCGACGAGCAACAGTACTAGGGCCCACAGTATCGCACGGGCATAAGGGCGCACGCTCATTCACCAGCCTTTAACGCAGCCACTAGATCCAGTTTGCGCAGTTGAAGCGCCAGCAAAGCTGCAGAAACCGCGGCCGCCAGCACGACGAATCCCGCAGAAAGTAGATAGGTTTCGCTCGATACGACGATCTGAATCCGATAGTAATCCGACTCGTACATCGGTTGGAGGGCACGATTGAGGACGTGTCCCAATACGAACCCGAGCGGGATGGCAATCGCCGTCAAGATCGCTTGTTCGCCCACCAGCATCAGCGCCGTATCGCCGAACCCATATCCTAATATCCGCAACGTGCAAAGCTCCCGGGTCCGCTCCGAAAGCGCAACGCGCCCGGAATTATACACCACGCCTGCGGCGATCACGAACGCAAAGCCTAGAATGAACGTCACCGAAATCCCGATGGATTCAGCAAAGGTGCGCGTGAACTCATCCAGAGCCGCCTTGCGATATGAAACGCCCGAAATCATCGGTGTGGCTTTGACCGCCGCGTCAAATGCGGCTTCGCGCGCCGGATCGAGTTTCACATAAGCTCCCGAAATTGTGCCGTCCTCGTGCAATATTCGGTTGAGTTCGGATATCCCCATATAGACGTTCAGCCCGATCATCTCGTCGGCAACATACTGTACCCGAAGCGGAACGACGGGACGGCGCCCCTCGAGAACGGCAACGGTAACCATCGATCCCGGAGCCACTCCGAGGATTTGCGCCAGGGCCTGCGTCATCAGAAGACCGCGCACGGGAGGCCGTATTTCATGCATGTTCCGATCGATGATCCGATGCAAGGACGGCACCGGCGGTAGCCCGATGATGGCTAACCGCCGCGAACGATGGCCGTTTGAAACGCGCGCGAACACCGCTCGAAATGGCTCGACTTCGAGCACACCGGGCATTGCCGCGACATTGAGCCGGGCGGCGGCGCTAAGAGGGCGTACGAAGGTAAGCATCGCGTCCTCCCGGCTCACATGACGGAATTGTACGTCCATCATTCGATTGACGGAATCCATCGTCGATCGCCCGACAAGCAAGATCGCAACCGCGAAAGCTATCGCGATCGCAGTCAGCAGCGATCCGAGCGGCGTACGCTCGATCGTGCGTACGATCATTCTCACGGTTGCCGGTAAAAATTTCGCTAAACCGGCGCGTTCCAATAACGTGGCTTTGAAGACCGCCGGTGCCCGCGGACGCATAGCTTCGGCGGGCGGTAGCCGCACGACAGATCGAACCGCCCACAGCGCGCCCAGAACGCCGGCAGCCAGGCTAATCACAACGGCAAGAACGATCAGGCCCGGACGGGCCTGGAAAACGACTGCGGGAAAGCGAAAGAAATTCGTATAGATCAGTGCCAAACGAAAACCGGCCCACAAACCTGCGAGTACGCCCACGACCGATCCGCTTCCGACGCATACGACGGCCGACCCGATGTAATGCAGGGCAAGCGTCGCGTTTCCGTAGCCGAACGCCTTGAGAATCGCGATTTGTTCGCGTTGCGTTATAACCAGGCGTGAGAGCGCAGCGTTTACCAAGAAGGTCGCTACGCCCAAGAAAATCAGCGGAATGGCGATCGCCTGCGCGCGTAGTTCGCGCAGTTCGCTGCTCACGAAGCGATCCGAGGACTGGTCCGCCCTGCCGTATGCACCGAGCGAGCCGAAAGGCCCGAGAATGGCATCGATGCGCTCGATGATCGCCGCCTGATTGCCGCCCGGAGAGACGCTCACCGTCACGTTGTTGAATGCGTCCGTCATGTCGAATGCCGCGGCCAGGGCCGTATCGTTCATCCACACGATGCCGAAGTGGCGGCTGTCCGGCCAGATGTCGGCACCACCGCGCAGTTCGTAAACGTATTCGGGTGACAGGGCGACGCCGACAATCCGCAGAGTCTGACGCCTGCCGTTCACAACGATCCTCACGACCGAGCCGGGGCCGAGATGATTGGCCTGGGAGAACGCTTCGCTCACCACGGCCTCGTCGCGCGACCGCGCCGACGGCAATCTCCCGCTGCGTACGAACAGGCGGTTTAGCGCCGGTTGCGAGCCGTCCGGAATGCCGATGAGCCGTAAGGTCGCCACATCTTGACGGCCGGGGATATCGGCAATAACGTCCTGCACGACGCGCGTTTGGACTCGCTGGACGTATGGGAGTGCCGCGATCCGCGCGGCCACCGCGTTGGGTGCTCGCGTAACACTCGCGAACAGGTCCGCAAATCGGAAATCGCGGTAGTACGACGCCTGCGCGTCGTACATGGCATCGTAATTACTCTGCATCGTGACGAACGCCATAATGCCGCACGCCGTGATGGCGGCGATCGCGACGATCTGTCCCTTCCACAGAACGAGATCGCGGAGAAGCTTGCGATTCAAGCTCGACATCACCACTCGATCTCCGCGGCGCTTCGCCGCTTTTGGTTGGTCGCGATGGAGGAAATCGTACCGCTGCCCATGGTTACGACCCGGTCTGCCATCGCGGCAATAGCCGCATTGTGCGTAATGATCACGGTCGTGGTCCCGAACTCGCGGTTCGCGCCGGCAAGTGCTTCCAAGACCACACGCCCCGTGGCGGCATCCAGGGCGCCGGTCGGCTCATCGCAGAGCAGCACATCCGGCCGCTTCGCGATCGCGCGCGCGATCGCCACGCGTTGCTGCTCGCCCCCTGAGAGCTGGCTCGGAAAGTGGTCGGCGCGATCCCGCAGGCCGACGAGCGCAAGCATTTCGACCGGGTCGGCGGGTGCCGAGGCGATATCGGTTACGAGCGCGACATTTTCGCGGGCCGTAAGGCTCGGGATGAGATTGTAGAATTGGAATACGAAGCCGACGTGCTCGCGCCGAAATCTGGTGAGCTCGTTCGCGGAGGCGCCGGTCAGATGATGATCGCGAAAGACGACGTCGCCCGATGTCGGTACGTCCAAGCCGCCGAGGATATTGAGGAGCGTCGACTTACCGCTTCCGGACGGCCCGAGGATGACGACGAGTTCTCGTTCGAATAAGTCGAGATCGACATCGTGCAACGCGTGCACGACAACCTCGCCCATGATGTAGTTCTTCGCGAGCCCCCGCGCATGGAATACGGCCGTCTGCAGGCCGCCGGGCGGATTCGAGCTTTTCAATCCTTGCACGGCGAGACCGAATGCCGGCGTCGCGAAGCCGTCCTCGTAGACACTTTCCCAGCGTAGGCGCGGTATGAGAAGACCTCAAGAAATACCCGCTCAAGAGTCGCCGCCGCATAAAGCTGGCTCCCGATTTCGCCTGCCCCGCCTATCGCAAAGCCTGGGGCAATCGGAAGGTCGGGAAACGGAGTCAAGCCGGCCGTGGGCCTCGATCGGCAGCCGATGCGTAGAAACGGGCCCGGTTTGTACGCATTATATGCGTGCATTATTGACGTTCGCGCGTAGGAAGCGCTACAATAATACGCACATTATGCGTAGAACCTATCTTTGGGAGCTAGACCCCTGGCCGGCCTTCACGTATCAGGCCGACCAACTCATCGGCCCGCTTGGCAACGCCCTCGTGCGGTTCGGAACGCTTTCCGGGCTTCTTATGCATGCGAACGTAGCCGACAAGGGCGAATCGGAGATCCGCGCACTTGTGGCGGACGTGGTGGACACGTCGGCAATCGAAGGAGAAAAGCTCGACCCGGAAGCCGTGCGCGGTTCCATCGTGCGGCGCTTGTCGCTCGCCGACGGCGGCGTGAGGCGAGCAGACGATCATACCGAGGGCGTGATTGATATAACGATGGACGCGCTCAAATACGAGCGGCCGGTGACGGAGCAACGATTGTTCGACTGGCACGAGATGTTGTTCCCGATCGTGCGCGGCCGTCGTGCGCTGCGGAACATCGGTCGTTATCGTGACGATGGCGGCGGCCCCATGACCGTGCAGACGAACCGTGGTGCGGGGCGTGAGCCGACGATTCACTATGCGGCGCCGCCCGCGTCGCAGGTACCGGGCGATATGAAGCGCCTGATTGACTACGTCGAAACCGACACCGGCGAGCATGGGGTGATTCGTGCGGCGATCGTGCATTTGTGGTTCTTGCTGATTCACCCGTTCGAAGATGGAAACGGTCGCATCGGGCGCGCGCTCGCGGACCTCATGCTATCTCGAGCGCAGGGGCCGGAAAATCGCTACTGCAGCCTCTCGCGTCAAATCTTGATCGACCAAAAAGCGTACTACGAGGCGTTAGAACGAGCGGGCTACGAGTCGTTTGATATTACGCAGTGGGTCGCGTGGTTTCTGGATTGCTATGCGCGCGCAGCCGAGGCGACGATTGGCATTGTCAACGACGTGCTGCGGACGACGACGTTCTTCGCGACGTTCGCGGACATCGCGATGAACGAGCGGCAGCGCAAAATCGTGAAGCGGCTGCTCGACGGTTTTGATGGCAGGTTAAATGCGGAGCGATATGCCCGGATGACGAGCGTCTCGCACGATACGGCGAATCGCGACCTTTCGGATCTCGTGGAGAAGGGCGTGTTTGTGCGAGAAGGAGAGTCGAGGAAAACTAACTATCGCCTCAGTGGCGTATAACGGCGTCATAAGAGGACCCAGCGGACGGTCATCGAGCCTGTCAAGTAGGAGGCTTGCCTCAGATGGCCGGTGTGGCGTAGCCGTCGTCCGCCGGCTCGATCGATTCGCTTATGAAACTGGGCAGAGATCGCCTACTGCTAGTCGGCGCTCCGCTGTACGAAGACGGCGATGCGTCGGCCGGTATGGCCGTGAAGCGGGGCTACGGTCACATTGAGATCGCTCACGCAGGCTGATGCGCTGCGGCTCGGCTGCATCGTGCGCCAAGTGGCCGTAAGCGCACGGACGACTCGATCGATCGGGCCCGGAAGTATGTCCGGCTGAGAGTCCATCCCGTATAAGGAGGCGAGCGGGTCGCCGACCGTGGATGGGCCTGCCATCACCACGTGATAGGTGTCATCGAGAATGAAGCAGTAGGGGACGGACGACCGCAGCTGGTCGGCGTGCGATCGGCTCATCGGAGCCGTTTCCTCGGATTCCATGCGTGCGAGCATCTCTAATACCTCCATTTGACCCAAGCCTACCAGAGGCGCCCGACCGAAGCGTCCGGGGAAACCCCTATTTCCGCGGGAGGAAATGCTCAACCGCTCCCAGGAGCGTGAGCATCGTGGGCGCTTTTGTAGGACGCGAAGCCGAGCTTCGAACGATCGTCTCTGTTGTCGCAGCCTCGCGTAAGGAGGGCTTGGCCCGCGCGCTCGAGATCGTGGGGCCATCCGGCGTGGGGAAAACCGCCCTTGCGCAAGCCGTCGAAGCGCACGCGGCCGAAAGCGGCTGGCTGATCGCCGCCGTGGTATGCCATCGCATTCAATCGGGTCTGCCGTACCTGCTGGTACGCCGGCTCATCACCGCGACGATCGCCGCGCTAGGGGAGCAGGCGGACCGCTATACCGCCGGGCTGCGCGCGGAGATCGACGCGTCCGAGGCCGGAGGCGCGCAATCGAATGAGGAGCTGTTCCTACGCTTGCTCGAAGGCGTGACGCTCGACCATTCCGTGTTGCTCTCCATCGACGACGTGCAATGGGGCGACGCGGAGAGCCGCTCGCTGATCGAACGGACACTACGCGCGCTCGCCAATCGCAGCGTCGTGCTGCTCTCGACGCTGCGACCGGACGAACTGGATGTATCGCCGTTTGAATCGCGCGACGTACAGGTCGCGCTTGGCGAACTCACTCCACAAGCCAGCGCACAACTTGCACGCGCATATTTGCCCGACGCTCCAGATACCGTTATCACCTCCATTGTTGAACATGCCGGCGGGCGCGCGGTGGATCTCGTTGCGCTCGCAAACATGGCACGCGAATGTCATGCAACAAAATCGGAAGATGTCGCCGCAAGCATGCGCGGCATGGTCGCTCAAGATGTCGGGCTGTTGACCAAAGACGTGCGCGAGTTTCTGCAGCTCTGCGCGCTCATCGCCGAGCCTATCGAGCTGTCAATTCTTCAGCAGCTCTGGCCCGAAGAGCGGACATTATTACGACTCATCGAACGCGCCTCGGGCCGATATCTCGTGCAGCATGGAGAGAGCCTTCAATTCGCGCACGCAGCAATTGCGCAAGCTATCCGGGAGACCATCCCGATCGAAATCCCCTTCCGCCGCCGCATTATCGATGCGCTGGGCAATTTGTCGAATCCAAGCCTTGAAGATTTCGAACGAATGGCCGAGCAAGCTAAATTATGTGGCGATCGCATCCTTGAGCGCTCCATCTTGATGAGGCTTTCCGGGGCGGCGGAACGTGTGTACGCATTCGGCCTTGTGGTCGCTGCGCTGGAGCGCGCCCTTTTAATTGGTCAACCGGAGCCCAGAGAAAGTATCCATTTTTTTACTCGCCTAACCATGGCCTATAACTATACAGGGAACCTCGCCCAGAATATACGTACGCTCGGAGAGGCATTATCGCGCGCCGAAAAGGAACACGACATAGACGGCGTTGGTCCGCTGGTGGGATCACTTTTACTTGCTCTATGGGTTTCGGGAGATCGCAAGGCCGCCGAATCAGCGCATCGGCATTACGAAAAGGTTCTTTCCACGCCGGCCGACCGCTCGCAACTGATCGGGTTTGAGGCATTTGTCGCTATGTGCGATCGAGATACGGCCCGATTTGAGCACATTAGGCAACTTGCCGCAGAGGGCGGCAAGTTCCTAAATCCGGTCGTGCGACTACGGCTATCAATATCTGCAGCGTTGTTAAAATCGCGATGCGGCGAATTTGAGGAGGCCCAGCGTCTTTTGGAGTTAGCAAGAGAGGACTTCAAGGAATTCGCTCCTGCGCATGCGATGTATGCCATTTCATCGCGCATCATTACCTTCTCGCATTCCGGGCCTGCGGGCATCGAGCGAAGGTTCGGTACAAAAGATGACCCGCGTATGAGGGAGGACTTCTGCGATACTCTTCGCATGCTCGTCGCGTTAGCCAAAGGCGACGGCGAATATGTCGCAGACCTGGCTGAATCGGCGCGCATTCGCTATACCGATCAATACGTGCAACGGACCGTGAATGGGATTGTCCTCACAAGCAATGTCCTGCTGGGCCAGCAGATCGTGCGCCCCGATGAAATCCTGTCCCGTGAGGCCGTGCATGAATTTGTGCGCAATCAGGAATCAACAAGGTTGCCGCTGGTCGCGGCCTGGTGTGCTTCGACCGCGAAACGCGATGGGTCTGCAGCGCGAGCCCTCATCGCGCAAATGCTTCGGCACTTAGAGAAGCCGGTTAATCCATGGATAGTATTCTTCCCCATAGTCCTGGTGGTCGCCGCGCATCGCGCTGGAGACGTAGCGGCGCTTGCGCTGATGACGAAACCGTCGGTTTTTGGGGACGACGCTGGTGCATGGAATGTCGTTCAACGAGACTTTGCAGCTAGCGTGGCGTCAGCGCTATTGGCGAAACGAGCCGCTGACCCCGGCATCGAGGCGTGCGCTTCGCGATTCGCCGAACTTGGGGCACCGCTTTTTGAACGACTGGCCACCGGTGATTGGCACGCGTTGTTTTACGACGCGGCGACGACTCCGGAAAAGCAACACCTGGGCATAATAGCAAAGAAGCCGACTCGCCGCGAGCTAGAGGTCGCATCGCTCGTGTCGGAGGGAATCACGAATAGAGAGATCGCCGAACGCCTATTTCTGAGCGAAAGAACAATCGAGGCACACCTAGCGAATCTCTTTGCTAAGGTAAACGTCGGTTCGCGGACGCAGCTGGCGTCCTGGTATATGAAGACCGTTAGCCCTGCTGCATCATCATAAATGATCCAACGTGGTTCACCACATCTTCATTTTGTTCTTGTATCGCGCTGACCTGAGGTTGCAAGTTTCTTTGCACGTGCGATGACATCGAACTCAAGTCATCGGCCGACGGGGGTTCCGCGAGACCAAGCGTCTCCTGAATAAATGCCCCGACGACAACGTGATCGTTCTTGGCTATCGCCGACCATCGCGCGAGCGTATCACTCGATTGTCCTAAGGCGTGAATAAAGCCAGCCGCAACGGCTTGTCGTTGAACATCATTCATAATGTCAACACGCTTGTTGCATCATCGTAAGAGTCCCGACGTGGTTAATCATCGAATCCTGCTGCCGAACCTTCTCGATCCTCGCGTGCAGGCCATCTCGAATAAGTGCCGACATAGCAGCAATTTCAGCGGGTGAGAGCGTGGCGTCTCTTCCGATGATCTTTTGAAAAAACGCCCCCATAGCGGCGCTGTCAGACCTCGGCAATCGGGACCATTCGACAAGGGTGTCCCGAGATTTAAGCGCACCAACAGAATCAGCCGCCGCGGCTCTTAGTTGTGTCTCGTTCATATCGTCCCTTTCCGAATCGGTCAATTTACGAAACTTTCCCGCCAATGCAGAGGTTCCCTGTACACAAGCAAACAGCACCGGTAACTAGGAGAATCTTCACGAGGCGACCGATGCAGTCTTTTGATACAAGCTTTCCTAACGCCGAGAAGGAGGTGGCAACAAGGAAGCCATTTCCCCGGGGATCGAAAAAGGTTACCCCTGCAGCGCGGCCTCTTGAAAAACGTTACCGCTGCTGCATCATTGTAAATCCGCCCACGTGATTCGCTACGTCGTCCTGCGAATTGACGGCTTCGACCCGCGACTTTAGATCGGTCTGTACCAAAGATGACATTGCGCGCAAATCGTCGGCCGAAAGTGCGCCAGTCAGTCCGGCTGCTTTCTGAAGGAAGCCGCCAACCACCGCTGCATCGTCCTTGGGTAGGCGCGCCCACTCCAAAAGCACCTCTTGCGAACCACCGATCGCACGGTACGACTTTGCCAAGATAGCATTACGCTGACAGTCCTTCATGAACCCTCCATTGAGTTGTTACGAGACGTGGATTCGAAATCACCAAGCAAATACCGACTCAAGTCACCAACGACGGTCGCCGTTTTTCGGTATACCCGATCATGAATTAGGCCCCCCCCCGGAAGCATTCCAACTCTCGCTTACATGGAATGGATCGAAGAGTTCCATAATCCGGGGCCCGATTCTTCCGTTCACCGCTAGGGTCTCGATCTCAGGGACGATCATTCGCACTACTGCTACTGGAGCATCCTTCGGGGAAATATCGATGACGATCACGCGTGTGCAGCCCATCCTCCGGAGCGCCCGCAAGAGCTGTTTCACATCGGCACCCACTTCCGACGTGCTTAAATCGGGAATCTGTTGGAGCCGGACGGACGATGCAGGAAGGTCGTGATACCAGCACCCGCGCGGAAGCTCGACGAGGCGGCGCGCATATTCACCGGTTTGGCCGACCGGATCATCTGGCCGCAAAATATCCTCGCGGGCGGCTTGAATGTCGACGACTCGGCTCTGAATGCACTCGGTGATCGCGCGAGATAGCGCGTGCGCCGGAGAGAGCGAGCACCCGAGCCCCATGTGGGCCATCGGCGGGGTGGCATCAACTTCGGAAACCGATGCAATAATCGTTGCCGGCAATCCGGGCTCATCAAGCCAAAAGGCCCTCAAGCTTAACCCAACCTCAGCGATGCGCGCGGACAGCTTGTCGATCCCCGCATTCCCAGTGGGGAACTCAATCTCGGCTGCTAGAGGTAGGTCCGTGGCCGTTGGTCCCATGAAAAAGCGGGGCACAAGGTGGCATTTTGCGTGGTACATCGACCACACGTGCCGTTCAATGAGCTCACTTAAGGCGTGGTAGACAGCCTCATCGAAGGTATTTCCGGATGCGAGGCCGTTCGTATCGGTAAAACGGAACAGCTTTTCACCAAACCACGGGCACTGCACCATCGCGAGGGGAACGGGAATTCGATCACCGCTTAAGAGATCGAGGCCCTCGACACAATCGACGACTAGATCGCGTGCCTCTTCGCGTAAGCTCAGCATGTCGAGGTCGATAAAAGTGCAAACTCGAGCGATCGATTCCTTAAACGTCGGCAGACCGGGAGCTGCTCCCATCTGACGCTCGACCGCTTCCATGACTGCGCCAACGAGCGCAGCTTCGCGCGTCGTTCCTTTGCCGTTGTATACAGTGATTAAATCTTCGGTTGCCGGCACCACTGCACAGAACGTCGGAATGCCAGTGCGATCGAGCCACGTGGTATCGCCAACCCGCGTGATTCCAAATCGCTCACGCAGCATTGGGACTAGAGCTAGAGTATCCTCGAGAGGGACCTCACGGTCCCACATTCCGGTCGGCTTCATACGCCTCTCCCCGTACTGGCAATTGAGCATGACACCATCCGCCAGCGGCTCCCTGAAGCAGGCCCAGCGTTCTGTAACAGGAACGTAAAAGCTGTCATCCTAAGCCTTCTTGATGAAGCAATGCGGGTAAGCCGATGTTCCGCATCGCCCGACGAAGCGCAAAGCGAGCATCCCAGCGCTTAAGATCGCCTTCATTCTTAGCGATTCTCTCAACAGCCTCGCGCGCGTGCAGAGGCGTAGCATCGATCACATCATCCCACGAGCGATCCATATAGAACACAGCGCGTGAATCGGCGACTAGCGTAATAGCTTCGTTTCGCGAAAGTATCTTGCGGCGCCGTGCGAGTTCGGCCACGTATCGGACATTAACGGACGGGACCGTGACGGCGGCGTTGGTTTGTGGATGTGTAAGCACAGCAACTTCGTCGTCGCCGTCGATTACCTCTCGCATATACCACCTCGCGATGATGCCGAGCGGTAAAAGGCCGTAGGGCCAACATTCCGCAGCGCGTAACGCCCCCATGCTCGATGCACCGCTCATTCGAACATGCTGCGCGGCGCGATAACATTCTTTGGGGGACGGCGCCAGGTCGTGATGAAAAACGCCATCGATAAGAAGAATTGCGTCGTATTCGCGCGCCGCGCGTTCCACGTCGCCCCGCGATGCCGGCAGAAGGTAGTCAACGCGCTCGTGTTCTATACGGTCGCACGGCGGAAGGGAAGGCCCGCAAAAGACCGCGAGCCGCATGGTTGCACGCATTAGCCGCACCTTTGCGGCGGGTCGCGCGCTAACCTCTCGCCCATGGGCAGCGTCTGAGGGTATTCGTCTTGTCCGGGACATCGCCGTGGCCGCGGGATGTAAACAACGGTTTCTTTTGGGGAATCCTCTCCATAAAAAAGCGGACCCGCGCAAACCGGTTCTCGAACCGATCGACGATCGTGTGGTCGCTGTCGATCGCGCACGGCTGCCTCAGCTTCGTTTCACCTAACGAATCAGCGGTGCGCCGATTCGAAGTGACGCGTGCACGCGCCGCAACTTAGCGGCGCGGCACGCGCGCCCTTTTAGTCCTAGGTCTTATGGCTCAGGGTGATTCGCTAGGGGATGGCGATGGACACGCATCATCGGTAGATCCCGGCGATGCGCTCACGCATGGCGTGGGAGTTGACGTGGGAGTCGGCTCCGGTTGTGCGGTGACGCGCGCCACGCCCAACCCCAGCAACAGCGCCATCGCAGCTAAAAGCGTAAAGGAGCGTGCTATTCGTTGCATAGAAATCTCCGTTCGAAGCGTGGATGTGGATACAGACGCGCTTACCCCCCAATGGAACCGTTAACACGTATAAAGCGATCCGTCGTATGACGAGCCGCCAAGCGGGCCGAAAACATCGCGAACTAGCGCAGGCGCAGCCCAACGCTTGCCGTATCAAATCGAAACACTTTCGTAGAAGATGCCGCCGCGCGGCATCGTTGAGGTGGACGCAATGGGTAGAGGCTACTTCCGCACGTTTGTATCGTTGGCGGTAACGGTCGCGCTGGCCGCGTGCAATTCGGGCACGACGAATTCCGTTGCGCCGATCGCGTCTACCGCGAATATCTCCGGCGATTACTCGGGCACGATGCAGGATGCGCAGCGCGGGAGCGGTACCGCTACCGCAACGCTCGCGCAACATAATGCCACGGCCGGCGGAACGATCACCGACGTCGAGACCGGGGGGACCGTCACCGCGCAGATTTCGCTTGCGATCGCCGCGACAAACGCCATCAGCGGTACGATGGTCATCGACTATGCAAGCGGAACGACGTGCACGTTCAGTACCACAGGCACCTACGATCCCAACACCGGTGCGCTGAGCGGCTCCTATACGGCCGTTACGAACTGCTCGGGTGATTCGGGCACGTACTCACTTACCCAGCAGTGTACCGACACCGTCACCACCCAGATGCGCACATTGAACGGCGTCATTAGCCCCTGCTGATCCCGATGCGACGATCGCCAGCGCCTCTTCGAGGCGCAGGCGGCCGCCGCGCTCCAATAACGCGCCGATGGGACGATCGCCAAGCGCACGCTCGACGGTTTTCCTCACCGTCGCGAACGCCTCATCGTCATCGCTCCCATCCAATTCGCGCAAGCGTGCCGTGGCATATCCCAGCAGAACTGCCGCCCCCTGCGGATCGCCATCCGCATGGAACGCAGACGCGTACGCAAGCGCCATCGAGAGAACGATGGGGTGTTGGAGGTCGCGCGCTAGCTCCACAGCCCGATATACGTGCGGTCGCGCGTCGTCGAGACGACCGGCTGAGAGGGCATACTGCGCGATATTGATCTCGATGTAAAGCCGCGAGTCGCCCTCGACATATTTGAGCGCCGCGGCGGCTAATTCGATCGCGCGCTCGTGGCAGCCGGCGTAAAACTCGCTCGCCGACCACCAATCGAGCACCCGCCAGAGTTCGTCGCGGTCGTCGGCCGATCGTGCGATTTCCATCGCCTCGGCGTAACGTTCGCGCGCGCGCTCGATCTCGGAAGGAGGGAGCGAACGGGCGCATCGTCGGAGCACGCCGATCAGCACGCGGGGTTCGTTCAATGCGCGTGCGGCATCGATCGCTTCATCGGCCGGGCCAATCGCATCCTCAAAACGCCCCGCCTTCGCGTACTGCTGTGCAACTTGCGAGAGCGCGCGGATCGATCCGCGCACGTCGGTAGATGCGCGGTAATGTGCTACCGCACGCTCCGCACTCGCCAGAGCGAGCCGGTCGTGCCCGAGGTTGTTCTGCAGCATCGAGGCAACGTATTCGATGCGGCCGGCGGTTGCGCGCTCCAGACTATCGACCCCGAGGGCGGCTTCGCACCAGCGCAGGCCTTCGGCCAAATGCTCGAGACGCAGAAAAATCGGTCCGCACTCCGCCGCGAGTTGCGCGCCGACTCGCCGATCGCCCGGGCCTTCGAGCGTCCACTGCAACGCAGCGCGAAAGTTATCGATGTCGGGCGCGAGCCGTTCCAGCCAGCCGGGCGGAAGACGCGAATCGAACTCGTGATAGGCAGCCGAAGCGAGGCTTGCAAAGTATGCGGCGTGCTGGTGCGAGACGATCGCGCGCGCCTGCTGTTCGGCGGCCTTTCCTCCTGCGAATTCTCGAATGGTCTCGAGCAAACGGTAACGCGTCTCGGGCACGCGCGCTACGGTCAGAAGCGATTTATCGGAGAGCGACGTTAAGACGTCCAGCACGTGGTACTCGTCGCAGCGCCCGTTCTGCGTGCAGACGGCCGCGGCCGCTGCGAGCGAGAAGCTCCCGCGAAACGCGAAGAGCCGCTGGAAGAGCGACTGCTCTTCGGCAGCGAGCAAATCGTAGCTCCATTCGATCGTAGCCCAGAGCGTCTGCCGGCGCGGCAGCGCGGTGCGCGCGCTCGACGTCAGCAGACGAAAGCGTTCGTCCAGACGGGCGAGGATCTCCGCGACGCTAAGCGCGCGCACGCGCACGGCGGCGAGTTCGACCGCGAGCGGGATGCCGTCGAGTTGCTCGCAGATGCTACGAATTTCCGCAACGTATGGGGACGCGTCGAACTCCGGAACCACCGAGGCGGCGCGCGCCGTAAAGAGTTCGACTGCCGCCTCCGGGCGCAGCGAGCCAAGCCGATAGACGTGCTCGCCCTCGAGATGGAGCAGTTCGCGACTCGTCGCCAACAGCGAGACGTTCGGGCAGTTGGCGCGAATCTGCGCGACGATATCGGACGCCGCGGCGAGAAGCTGTTCGCAGTTATCGATCACGATCAGGGCATCGCGCGCGCGCAGATATTCGAGCAGGCGCGCGAGTTCGCCGCCGGCTTCACCGCCGGCTGCGTTCAACGACGAAAGGATCGTCGCCGCGATCAGGTTCGCATCGGCGATCGGCGCGAGATCGACGAACCATGCGCCGTGTTCGTGGCTCCCGAGCGCTTCGGACGCGCACTGGAGGGCGATGCGCGTCTTTCCAACGCCACCGGCCCCGGTAATGGTCACCAATCGAGACTGCGCGAGCGCGGCGCGAAGCTCTTCGAGCTCGCGGCTTCGGCCGATCAACGGTGGTAGATTCGCCGGAATGTTCGTCGCGCGGGGCGCCGTACGTCGAAGGAGCGGATCGAGCGCGACGAGCGCGAGGCCCAGATCCTGCGCGAGCCCCCCGAGCATTTGCGTCTCCTCATCGTCGTACTCGCCTTGCCGGCAATCGACCACCAGAAACCCAACCAAGTCGCCCGCCACCGTCATCGCGAATGCGTGCGTCCCGGGCGCCGCCGATTTTAGAAGCGCCGGCCGCGCGGGTTCACCGCTCGATAGCAGCCGAACTAATAGCGGGTCGCCCGGGCCGACGTCGCTTGCCGGCTCGTCGAACGACGAGCGTTCCGCGCGAAACGTCTCGCGCCGAAGATATACGGCGCATCCGCGCGCTTCGAGATGATGCTCGACCGCTTCGATCACGCGGCGCAGCAGTTGCCCGGCGTCGCTGAACGACGTTAACTCGTGTCGGAAACGCTTGAGTGCCTCAAGCGCGATACGCCTGCGATGGTAGAACGCGGCATCGACGCGCGCCTCAATCCAGCGGTGGATCGGGCGGAAGACCAGCGCCGCGATGAGGACGATCGCGATCTCGATCGCGACGCTCGCGATGCGCGAATGCTGGGAGATAAAGCGTTCCGTCGCCCACTCGAAGAGCGCGAGCAGCAACACGATCGTCGTCGTGACGAGCGTGTACGCTAAGGCCTGCAGGCGCCGTCCCGGGCTCGGGCCCGGCGTACGCGGGGCCCGGGCCTTAGCGTCGTTCGACATTACGACCCTATCGAGCCGCGCCGGTCGGACTTCCTGCTTGGCCGGGCCCTAATTCAGCGCTTCTTCTTCGGCCGTCTCTGCGAGGACGCGCTGGATGGCGGCTTCGATGCGGTCGAAACCTTTGCCGCCGGCCTGAAAGTGGCGGAGTTCGTGCGCGCGGTTGAAGACGTAGAACGCCGGCACGAACTGGTTTTCGAATCGATCGACGATCGCGTGATCGTTATCGATCGCGCACGGCTGCGTCAGCTTCATTTCACCGAGCGCATCGGCGGTGACTTCGTCAACGTTGAGTTCGTCCTCCGAACGCGGCTGATGGACGGCCACGAACGCGACGCCATGCGCGGCGAATTTGTCACGCCACTGCGCGAACTGCTCCGCGGTTTCGTGACAGATGTAACAACTCTTCGACCAGAACGAAACGACGACGGGTAACCCGCGCAGATCCTGCGCGCTCGGTTCGCCGTTCACCCAGGCCGTAGCCCCCTCGAACGTCGGGAGGGGGCTACGCATCCGCAATGCCATGTTACGCCTTCTGCAGCAGCGCCTTGCCGGGCTTCCATTCGGCCGGGCAGAGCCCGCCGGTCTGGAGCGCCTGCAACACGCGGAGCGTCTCTTCAACGCTGCGACCGACGTTGTCGGCGGTCACGACCGCATACTTCAGCACGCCTTCGGGATCGATGATGAACAGCCCACGCTGCGCGGCGCCGGACTCTTCGTTGAGCACGCCGTACGCACGCGCGGTCTCTTTATTGAAGTCCGACACGAGCGGGTACTTGGTGCCATGGATGCCGTTCTTCTCGCGCGGCGTCGAGAGCCACGCCCAATGGCTGTGCACCGAGTCAACCGACGCGCCGAGAATCTCGGCGTCGAATTCTTTGAACTCGTCGTACTTGTCCGAGAGCGCCGTAATTTCGGTCGGGCACACGAACGTGAAGTCGAGCGGATAGAAGAAGAATATCAGCCATTTACCGCGGTAATCGGAGAGCTTGATCTCCTTGCCGAGATCCTTCGCGCCGGTCGCATCTTTCGTGCTCGCGAGTTTAAAATCGGGGGCCGGTTTTCCAACCTGAGCTAACATTAATACGTCTTCCACCTTCTATATGGATTGAGGGACTGCTGATGGCCGCAAAACCCCGGGGCCTCCCAGGGCAGTTGCACCCCAACTATATCCCCTCCCTCGCCAAAATGAAAACGACTTTCATCTTGAGGTCTCAGTGCGGGATCGCCCGCCGCTGAGTCAATTATTTGCAACAGGCTCTTAATAGACTTTATATTGACAACTAAAAGCCTATTATCTAGACTAATTCGTGAAAGAGGGCGAAAAATGGCTGTTTTGGATGGGTTTGCCCTAGATGCCGACATCACGCTGAGTGAATTACGTCAGGAGGATGTCCTCGACGCTCGTCTTCGGACATTTCATCGGCTCCGCTTACGACGACGGAACGAGCTTGTAGGCGTCGTCGTGGACGCGGAATCCTGGCGGCAAATCGAGGCTTATGTGCGACAGCTTGAAGAACGCATCGAACATCTTGAGGACGCAACGGCGCGAGCGGTCATCACCAGCCGCGCGCCGGACGCAACGTTCGTTGAACTGACAGCGAACGATATCGCCGATATCGATCGAGAGTATCAGGCGCTCGTCCGGGGTGACTGAAGCGACCGATTCGAACACGCCCGCTCATGCGATAAAGGCGCTGTACCGGGCACTACGCCTCCCTAACGTATGGGTCGTAAAGTCTTATGTGGCGCAAGATTTGGCCAACCTCCGGCGCGCATTTCCCCTCGACAACGAGTTCGCCGGCGCGGTTTTAGCCGTGGCGAAAGAATTGCTCTTCGCGTTGCGTGCGCCCGCAGTTCATGGGACCCCGATAACATACGCGCTCGATGGGTGGCGCAGGAGCAGATTTGCCTCGGGCCGTTCCCCAGTCTCCGACCTGCGCCTGATCTTTCGTAAGCGTGCCTACGACTCAGGCATCGAAGTCTTGGCCTTCGGTCACCGAGAAATCCCGGACACGGTTTACCACACCGCCGCCCAGCGAAACACCGGCCCCAGGCCCAAAAACTGAATGCGCGGGGTGGTGCGCTATCGTCCGAACTTCATGTGGCGAACGCTGCAGAGATCGACATTGCGCTTCACGGCCACGCTCCCATCCTCATAGGTCGCCTGCACGTCGTACGCGCAGGTCACGGGATCGAAGACGATGGGGACTTCG
>DATKQG010000029.1 GCA_035532835.1 Candidatus Dormiibacterota bacterium | reverse complement strand
GTCAAGCTCTCGGACACGATCGCATCGTTCAAGGAGATCCTGGACGGCAAGGTCGACAATCTCCCGGAGCAGGCGTTCTTCTACAAGGGTGGGATCGACGAAGTCAAAGCCGCCGCCGAGAAGCTCGGCGCGACGGTCTAGCCGATGGCAAGCACCGTCCCTTTCAAGCTCATCACGCCGACGAAGGTGGTCTTCGAAGGCGACGCCGATCTGATTATCGCGACCACGACGGAAGGCGAGGAGGGCATCCTGCCCCAACATGCGCCGTTCCTGGCCGCGCTCAAACCGGGCGTCCTGCGTGCCAACGTGCGCCGCGACGGCGCGACCGCGCGATTGGAGCTTGCCACCGCCGAGGGCTTCATGCAGGCGCTACCCGACCGCGTGACCGTCCTCGTCGACGAGGCGTTCGCCTTTGAGGACGTCGACGTTGCCAAGGCGCAGCAAGAGCTCGCTCAGGCCCAGGAGCGCCAGAAGGCCGCGCCGGATCTCGCGACCGCGCTGCGCGACCAGGCCGCCATCGATATGGCGAGCGCGAAGCTACGCCTCACGGGGCACCACTAAGACAAGCTGCGCGAGCGCCCGCTTCGTTCGATCCGAAAACGCCCTCAAGCGGGGCGTTTTCGCGCAATTGGCGAAACCTACCACTTCAATAATGCTCGATCGATTAGAGACGACGCTACGGGTTCGCGGTGGCGCTAGGCTAGAGGGTTCGATTGCAACGCATGGCGCAAAAAACGCCGCGTTGCCGATCATGGCTGCCGCATTGCTAGCCCGTGGAACCGTGACGCTCCATCGCGTACCGCGCATTACCGACGTCTCGGTCATGTGGTCGCTGTTGGAGGCGCTCGGCGCGCGCCTGCGGTACGAAGGCGATAACACCGTCACCATCGACGCCAGCAACGTGGATTCGTATCGCGCGCCCTACGCGCTCGTTCGCAAACTCGCGGCGTCGTTCGATATCGTCGGGCCGTTGCTCGGACGTTTCGGCCGCGCCGAAGTCCCGCTTCCAGGCGGATGCGTCCTCGGCACGCGCGCAACCGACATGCACGAGCAGGCATTCGTCGCGCTCGGCTGCGAGGTGCGCAACGCGCACGGCTACCTGATCGCGGAGAGCACGCGCAAGCGTTTGCAGGGAGCGCCGATCGAGTTTCGCATGCCCAGCGTCGGCGCGACGAAGAACGCGATGTTGGCGGCCGTCACGGCCGAAGGCGTTACGACGATTCGCAACGTTGCGATGGAACCCGAAGTCATCGATCTCGGCGAATTCCTCAACGCGATGGGCGCGAAGATCGCCGGGCTCGGAACCGACATCCTGGTGATCGACGGCGTCACCGAATTACACGGCGGCGAATACACGATCATTCCCGATCGCATCGTTACCGGAACGCTGCTGCTCTCCGGCGCGATCACGCGCGGAGACGTAACGGTTACCGGCTGTCGCCCCGATCACGTCGAGTCGTTTCTTGCGAAGCTGCAAGAGTGTGGCGTCGACGTGACGTTCGGCGAGGATTGGATTCGCGTCGACGGTTCGACGATCTCGGGCGGCACCGAAATTCTTACCGCCCCGTATCCCGCGTTTCCGACCGATCTCCAACCGCAGATGGTCTCGTTTCTGTGCACGGCGCCGGGCACGAGCGTCGTTGAGGAGTCGATCTTCAACGCGCGCTTTTCGTACGCCAACGAATTGTTGCGTATGGGGGCCGACGTGCGCGTCTCGATGGAAAGCAATACCGCCGTTATCAAGGGCGTGGCGCAGCTTTCCGGCGCGCCGGTCGAGGCACCGGATATTCGGGCCGGCGCCGCGCTCGTTATCGCCGGCCTCGCTGCAATCGGCGAGACCGAGATCATCGGCCTGGAGTATATCGACCGCGGCTACGAGCGGCTGGAAGAATTGCTCTCGGATTTAGGCGCGCAGGTTCAGCGCAGCAGCGGCGTAACGCCGCTGGTCGAACCGGCCGGCCTATTGGAAACGCGCGAGTATCCGCGCGTCAGCTCCGCCGCGAGCTGAGCCACAACCTACGTACGCTTCACTCATCAACACCACGGGAGTTCGTCTTGGACATCGGTATCGATCTTGGCACAGCCAACGTGCTCGTGCACGTCAAAGGTAAGGGCATCGTTCTTCGCGAGCCATCGGTGGTCGCGAAAGATATGAATACCGGTCGCGTTCTCGCCGTCGGCGAGGAAGCGCGTCTCATGCTGGGTAAGACGCCCGCGCACATTCAAGCGATTCGGCCGCTTCGCGACGGCGTGATCGCCGATTTCGAAGTTACCGAAGCGATGCTCTCGTACTTCATCAAGAAAGTGATGAAGGATCGCTCGTGGTGGTCTGCGCTGTTAAAGCCCAAGCCGAACGTCGTCATTTGCGTTCCGGCCGAAATCACCAGCGTGGAAGAACGCGCCGTGAAAGATGCGGCCAAGCTCGCCGGCGCGCGCACCGTCGAGATCGTCGAAGAACCGATGGCCGCGGCGATCGGCGCGGGCCTCCCGATCGACGATCCCTCCGGTAGCATGGTCGTCGACATCGGCGGCGGTACGACCGACGTGGCCGTGATCTCGCTCGGCGGCATCGTCGTTTCGCAATCGATTCGCGTCGCGGGCAACAAACTCGACGAAGCGATCGTGCGCTACATTCGCCGCGTCTACAACTTGCAGATCGGCGAACGCACGGCCGAAGAGATTAAAATCAAAGTCGGCTCCGCCTACAAGCTGGAGCAAGAGTTGGCGATGGAGATTCGCGGACGCGATCTCATCAACGGCTTGCCGAAGACCGTCAAAATCACCAGCGAAGAGATTCGCGAAGCGCTCTCCGAGCCCGTCGGTTCGATCGTCGAAGCGGTCAAAGCCGTGCTCGAGAAAACGCCGCCGGAACTTGCCGCCGACATCATCGATCGCGGCGTGATCCTCACCGGGGGCGGAGCGCTCTTACGCGGGCTGGATAGGCTCTTGTCGGAAGTGACCGGCGTGCCTGCGATCGTTGCCGACGATCCGCTCTCGTGCGTCGCGCTGGGCACCGGCATGCGCTTGCACGTCTAACGTGCAGATCGAAGCGGTACTCGATGCGCGTTCCGAGCGCATCGAGGAGGTCGTTGAAGAAGCCGCGCGCGTCATCATGCGCGGCGGAACGGTCATCTTTCCGAACGACACCAGTTACGGCATCGGCTGCGACCCGTACCGTTCGGATGCGATCGATCGTATTTACGGCGCCAAGGGACGCCCCGACCACAAACCGCTCACCCTCCACGTAGCGACGCCGGTGGAATTTTTGGAATTCGCGCGCGAGAATCCGCTGGCCATTCTCGCGGCCAAGCGTCTATTGCCCGGGCCGGTCACGCTGATCGTGAAGAAGCCGTCGTTTATCAGTAACGAGCTGACCGCGGGATTGGCGACCATCGGCTTCCGCGTGCCGGACGAGCCGATCGCGCAGGCCATTCTCGACCGGTGCGGCCCCCTGGCGGTCTCGAGCGCCAACCCGAGCGGGGGCAGCCCGTATCGCGGAAGCGATGCGCAACCGACGCTGCCGGCGGCGGATCTTCTGATCGAGAACGGGCCGACCCGCTACGATCTCGAATCCTCCATCGTCGATCTCACCGGACCGGTCGCGCGGCTTTTGCGCGAGGGTGCCGTTTCGATCGAACGGCTCTCGGAACTGTTAGGCCCGGTCGAACGTCATACGGTAAAGGTGCGCTCGCAATCATGATTCGCTCGTTCGTCGCCCTCGTCGCAGCCGTGTCCCTGGGCACCGCGCTCGCCATTGCGGCGCCCAAGCCGACGCCGGGCCCGATCGCCACGCCGGGCGGTACGGCCTTTACGGTCGGCGTTTGGACCGTGCATACCACATCGGCCGATATGAACTTTCATAGCGGCGATTTTAGCGCGCCCAACAAGCTGGTGATGACGCGCGTCGGGGGCGATATTTCCGCCGACCGCGCGAGCGGAAACTTCAAATCGAAGGTTGCGACGCTCTACGGCCACGTCGTCATGCACGACGTGAACGGAAGCTTCAACGGCGTTGCGAGCGCGCCGTCCTCGAGTTCGGGCGGGCCCGCGACGCTTACCGCCGACAAGGTCAATATCAACAGGAAAATCTACACGGCGACCGGCAGCGTCCACTACGTGCAGAACGACACCGTGGTCGATGCGGATAAGGGTACGTTGAATGACGACACGCACGATCTATTTCTCGAAGGCCACGTCCACATCGTGCAAGGCGCTCGCAGCATGGAAGCCTCGCATGTGAAATACAACACGCTCTCCGGCGACGCGCATGCGGAAGGCGACGTAACGATGCAGTTCCCGAGCGCCGTGCATCCGTCGATCGCAACGCCGCGTCCGATTCACATTCCGAACCCGCTCGAGAAAAAGCCCAAAGCTCCCGCACCGGCGGCGACCGCGTCGCCATAACGGCGATGGACACCTCACTCTTCGACCCCGGGCCACAGGCGATGCCGCTTGCCGCGCGAATGCGCCCGCGTTCGCTCGACGAGTACGTCGGGCAGACGGATATCGTTGGGGAAGGGCGCGCGTTGCGGCGCGCGATCGAGAGCGATCGCGTTCCTTCGATGATCCTGTGGGGCCCGCCCGGAACCGGCAAGACGACGCTGGCCGAAATCGTCGCGCGAACCACGGGCGCGCATTTTGAAAAACTTTCGGCGGTGAGCGCCGGCGTCGCCGACCTGCGCCGCGTCGTGGCCGAAGCGCAGACGCGCCGGCGCGTGGGGCGTCTCACGGTGTTGTTCATCGACGAAATTCACCGCTTCAATAAAGGGCAGCAGGACGCCGTCTTGCCGTACGTTGAGGACGGCACGATCGTCTTGATCGGCGCGACCACGGAGAACCCGTCGTTCGAGGTGAATTCGGCGCTGCTCTCCCGCGCTCGCGTCTTCGTCCTGCAGCAACTGCTCGATGAGGACATCGCGGTCTTGGTCGATCGCGCGCTCCGCGACCGCGAACGCGGGATCGCCGATCTGCACGTCCGCCTGGAGGACGACGCGCGCGCGTCGCTCATCGGTTATGCGAACGGCGACGCTCGCACCGCGCTCAACGCGTTGGAATTTGCGGCGCACGCCGCGCCGGAGGAGCACGGGGAGCGCGTCGTCACCAAAGCGATGGTGCAGGAGGCGATGCAGCGGCGCGGTTCGACGTACGACAAGGGCGGCGAAGCGCACTACGACGTGATCAGCGCATTCATCAAAAGCATTCGCGCGAGCGATCCGGACGCGGCCATCTATTGGCTCGCGCGAATGATCGATGGCGGCGAGGATGCGTTGTTCATCGCGCGGCGTCTCGTGATTCTCGCGTCGGAGGACGTGGGGCTGGCGGATTCGCGCGGCATACAGGTGGCGATCGCGGCGCAACAAGCCGTGCATTTCGTCGGTATGCCCGAGGGTTTTTATCCGCTCGCGCATGCCACGCTTTTTCTCGCCACCGCGCCGAAAAGCAATAGCGTCGGCCGAGCGTATTCGGGAGCGATGGGCGACGTGCGCGAAACGCGCAACGATCCGGTTCCACTCCACCTTCGCAACGCGCCGACCAACCTCATGAAGCAACTGGGGTACGGTGCGGGATACCACTACGCGCACGACGATTACGACGTGACGCAAGCCAATCTACCGGAGAATCTACGCGATCGCGCGTACTATCAGCCGGGCGAACGCGGTGCGGAATCGCGCATCGCCGAGTGGCTTAAAAAAAGGCGGCCCGAGTAAAACTCGAACCGCCGTCCCGTTGCTACTTCTCGGAGTTCTGTGCAATGGAGCTTCGCACGAGTGTTATAGTAGCGACGTACGCTTGGAAAAATCTGTGAACGTTCGATGACTCAGGACCGTATTTATCTCGATTACGCCGCTACCACACCCGTGCGGGCCGAAGTGCTCGACGCGATGTTGCCGTATTTTAGCGACGTGGGCCACAACCCGAGTTCGCTGCATCGCGAAGGCCGCCGCGCTCGCGCGGCCCTCGACGATGCTCGCGACCGGGTCGCGGCGAGCTTGGGGGCTTCGCGCCGCGAAATCGTCTTCACCGGGAGCGGCTCCGAGGCGGACAATCAGGCGATCTTCGGCGCCGCCCGCGCGAACCGCGAGCGCGGCACGCACCTGCTCTCGACCGCCATCGAGCACCACGCCGTGTTGCATGCCCTGGATGCCTTAGCCGACGAGGGCTTTGCGCCGGAACTGCTTGCGGTCGACGGCGACGGGCAGATCGACCCCGCGGCCTTCGCCGCCGCGCTCACCCCGCGGACCAGCCTCGCCAGCGTGATGTATGCCAATAACGAGATCGGGGCCGTGGCGCCGATAAGGGCGCTTGCGCGGCTCGCGCGAGAGCGGGGGACGATCTTTCATACCGACGCGGTGCAAGCCGCCGGCTGGTTACCCATCGACGTTCGCGAGTTGGAAGTCGACCTGCTCTCGCTCTCGGCGCATAAATTTCACGGCCCCAAGGGTGTGGGCGTGCTCTACGTGCGCGACGGGGTGGCACTCCCGGCCTTGGTGCACGGGGGCGGGCAAGAGGGTGGCCGGCGCTCCGGCACCGAGAACGTTGCGGGCATCGTGGGCCTGGCGCGCGCGCTGGAGCTGGCGGTGAGCGAACGCGAAGAGAAAGCCGCCAGGGTAGGCGCCTTGCGGGACCGCCTTGAAGGCGGCATTCTCGCAGCGATTCCTGACGCACGCATCAACGGAGCGGGCGGGCAACGCCTCCCCAACAGCGCGAACGTCTCTTTTGCCGACGTCGATTCCGAACCGCTGCTGATGGCGTTGGACATGGCCGGCATCGCGGTCTCGGCGGGAAGTGCTTGCACGTCCGGCGCGCTCGAGCCGAGCCACGTGATCGCGGCGCTGCGGGCCGGCGAACGGTGGCAGCGAGGCGTGATCCGCTTTTCGCTGGGGGCGGGTACAACCTCCGAACAGATCGAGCGCGTGGTGGCCGCATTGCCCCGGATCATCGCCCAATTGCGAAGCGCTGCCTCCCTTGCATGATTTGATGCGTTGGAGGGAATAGCATAGGGGGCCGGAAGGCGCGCCTTCTACCGAGAGAAAGGTTGAGTCGTCGCGATGGATTGGAGTATCGTGCTGGACGTCGGCGTTGGGGTCGGCGTTTTATTGATGGGGGTCGGCATTTTCGTCGCTATGCTCTCGCTGTCCAAGACGCTTGGCCGCGTCAACCTGACGCTTGATGAAGTCGATCGCCAGATGGCCGGGATCGGCAAGCCGATCGGCGATGCGCTCGAGCACGTCGGCGGCATCGCCGATACTGCGGATCGCACCTTAGCGCGCCTTACCGGCGTGGTAGGCTCGCTGGAGGGCGTGGCTTCCTCGCTATCCCAGACGGCCCAGCTGGCCAAAGACGCGCTATCGCCGGCGATCGTCAATGTCGGAGCGACGATTACCGGGGTGAGTGCAGGTTTGCGACGGCTTGTTTCGGGCAAAAGATCATCACACGAATCCTAGTCTAGGGAGTACGAACACGATGGATAACGAGCATCGCGGCGGGAGCGGTTTTTTCGCCGGATTTCTCATCGGCGGTATCATCGGCGGAGCGGTTGCGCTTTTGCTGACCCAGGAAGATACGCGCGACCTTCTGGTGGGGAAGGCTCGTGAGGCGACCAATATCGCCGCGGACGCGACCGGGGACCTGCGCAGCAAAGTTACCGACGTAACGACGCAATTTCAGTCCAATGCGTCGGATCTGTACGAGCGCGGACGCCAAGTCGTGGAGAACGCGCGCACCAATTTCAATGCAGCCGTCGACGATGGCGTCACCGCGGCCGATCATCTGCGCGACGAATTGCAACACAAGGCCGAGGGATAGGAGCACCCGTTGGATATCAAAGTCAACGTTCGCGAAGCCGACGACTGTAGCGTCGTGGAGCTCAGCGGCGAGATCGACGTCTATACCTCGCCAAAAGTCAAAGATGCCATCGGCGATCTTATCGATCGCGGCGTCTATCATTTGGTTATCAATCTCGAGAACGTGCGGTATATCGATTCCACCGGTTTGGGCGTCTTGATCGGTGGGCTCAAGCGCGTGCGCGAGCACGGCGGGTCGGTGAACCTCGTCTGCACGAACCCGCAAATCAAGAAGATCTTCGACATTACCGGGCTGGTCAAGATTTTCGGAATCTTCGAAAGCGAAGACGCCGCAATGAAGGCACTGGTGTGAACCAGCCAATTTCGGAGGAGACGTACAGCAACATCGTCGAGCTGCGCATTCCGTCCAGAGCGGAATGGGTAGCGCTCGCGCGCCTCGCCGTCGCGACCGTTGCTAGCCGCCTGCATTTCTCAATCGACGAAATCGAAGACGTGAAATTAGCGGTTGCCGAAGCCTGCACCAACGCGATTCAACACGCGCAGGGCAGCCCGTTCATCGACATTCGCTGCGAGACGCTACCCGAAGGCTTGCGCATCAACGTGCGCGACTTCGGGCAGGGTACGCGGCCCGAACATATCGTATCGAGAAATTTGGAGGAAGCGCGCGTGGGCGGCCTCGGCGTGTTCCTGATTCGTTCGCTCATGGACGAGGTATCGTACGACGTCCACGCCGAGAGCGGGACGGATCTTTCCATGTTCAAGAGACGTCCGGGCTAAAGTGACCGACCGAGAAACCGACGTTCGCTCCGAGCGAGAACGGACGCGCTCCCTTTTCGCGGACTTTGCCCGGGTTCGGGCGCGGCGCGAAGAACAGGTCGAGGAGCACGACGCCGAATTCGAGCTGCTGCGCAACGATTTGGTCGTGGCCCATCTCAATCTCGTGCGCTTTCTCGCGCTCAAGTTCGCCAATCGCGGCGAACCGCTGGACGATTTGATCCAAGTCGGGACCGTCGGCCTGCTCAAGGCTATCGATCGCTTCGATCTGGACCGCGGCGTCGAATTCACGACGTACGCCACGCCCACGATCGTGGGCGAAATCAAACGCTATTTTCGCGATAAAGGCTGGGCCGTCAAGGTGCCTCGCCGTTTGCAAGAGCTGAACCTCTCGGTGAATCGCGCGAGCGAGAAGCTCGCGATGTCTTTGGGACGCAGCCCGACCGTAGCCGAACTCGCGCATCATCTCGATGCCAGCGAAGAAGAGATTCTCGAAGCGCAAGAACTAGGGCAGGCCTACAATCTTCTCTCGCTCGATAGTGAAGTCTCCGGCGAGGGCGATCGCAAAGGGCAGACGCTGGCGGATACCGTCGGCGAGAACGACGCATCGCTGACGTTGCTGGAGGATCGCGCCAACCTCGAACAGGCGTTTGCGATCCTGAGCGGGCGCGAGCGCGTGATCATCTACCTGCGCTTCTACGAATCGGTCTCGCAGACCGAGATCGCCAAGCGTCTCAACGTCTCCCAGATGCACGTCTCGCGCTTGCAGGCTAAAGCACTGGACAAACTGCGCGGCATCCTCGAGGAGTAATGCCCGGCTAGGGATCGGGCCGGCCGGGCGGCGACGGTTTAGGTAACGGATCGTGTAGAAGCCGCCAGAGCGCGGCTGCGTCGTTTACGGCTTGGATTTCCAGGCTTTGCGCATCCGTCACGCGCGCGCAGAGCTCACCCGTAGGCGTCCGAAAGAACTTTAGGACGAAGACGGAAGCACGGCTTTCCATTGCAGCAAATGTACCAAGCGATCCTCAACGAATCGTCAAACCGGTGAATCGATGGTTTGAACGTGTCCGGCGCATCTCCATAGCTGCGGCAATAACGCTCGCGCTCTCTAGTTGTGGGGCCACGGTGCCCGGCACGGATACCGCCCGCGTCGCGATTCGCGGGCCCTTGACGACGCTCGACCCCCTCCTGGTCTTCACGTATGAGGCGAACTCGGTCGATGAAGCGATCTTCGACGGGCTGGTAAAAATCGACCCTCGCGGCGATGTGCTCCCGGATCTCGCTAGCACGGTGCCCTCGGTTCGGAACGGCGGGATCAGCCCCGACGGACGCACCATTACCTACCATCTTCGGCGCGGAGTGCGCTGGCAAGACGGGGCGCCGTTCACATCGGCCGACGTTGCTTTTACGTTCGATTTGCTGCGCGATCCGCATATCGACGGGCCGAACCGGGCGATATACGGGCTCGTATCTTCGCTGCAGACTCCCGATCGCTATACCGTGCGGGTGCATCTCCGGCGCCCTTACGCGGCTGCGGTAGCGCGGTTATTCTGCATCGGCGAGAACGGCGCGATCGTACCTAAGCATCTGCTGCAGCATTCGCGCGATATCAATCGCGACGATTTCAACGTGCATCCAATCGGGACGGGGCCGTACGAACTCGTGTCATGGGCTCGCGGCTCCCGTGTAGACCTGAAAGCGAACCCAGCTTACTTTGAGGGCAGCCCGCACATCAAGCACCTGGAACTCCTCGAGGTGCCGGACGATAGTACGCTATTGAGTCTGTTGCGAACGCATGAAATCGACGTCGCGACCATTCCCCCTTCGCTCATCCCGGCCGTGCGCCACGATAGCACCGTCCGCATCCTCACGGCCCCGACCAGAGCCGCCATCTATCTGGCCTTCAACCTCATACGCTCCCCGCTCGACGATCGCCGGATTCGTACGGCTTTGGCGCTTGGCTTAGACCGGCACCGGATCGCGCACGTCGTGTCGCTGGGGACGGCGCGTGCTGCCGACTCGTTGATTTCGCCGATGAGCTGGGCCTACACGTCCGAGAACGCCGCACCCGCGTACGATGTTGCGCGCGCGAACGAGCTACTGGACGCAGCAGGCTGGCGCCGCGGATCTGGCGGGATGCGAAGCAAGAACGGGCAAACGCTCGCGATCGGGCTCGTAACCGTTCAATCTTCGGCGATGCGGGCTACGGCGCTGTTGATTCAAGACGCGTGGCGAAACTTGGGTGCGAGCGTCTCCGTCCGCTTCGTCTCCGGCAATATGCTGTACGGCGACGGGCTGCTTTCAAAAGGACGCTACGATGTAGCCCTGCTCGGACAAGGGTTTGACGCCGACCCCGACCTCACCGAGTTCATCACCGGTCGCTATGTGCCGCCGCTCGGGGACAACTTCGCGCGCTACCGAGATGCCGATATCGATCGTTGGTCGGATGCGGCGTTGCGAACGAGTAGCAGACCCGTACGCACCGTTGTTTACGGCCGTATCATCCGGCGCCTGAATCGGGATATTCCTTACATCCCGATTGCGTGGCAGAGCACGATCTATGCCGTCGATACGCGTTTGCGCGGATTTAAGCCGGAGACGCTGAACTCGGATTTTTGGAATGTTGCGAACTGGCGAATGTAAGGCGCAACGAACGAAACATGCGTGCGTTTTCTCGCAATTCCGCTTCGAACGCCGTCATGCCGAGTTCGGCGGCGGCATCGGCAAGGTTCGCGAGCGCAAGGTCCACATCCATCGGCATACGCTGCGCTTGCAGCGTTAGCGCATAGAAGGCTTTGCGCAAAAGAAGCGGGGCGTCCTCGTGCCTCAAACGAACGGCGATACGCGCATGCGCGGATTCGGCCGTGAGGCTCATGCCGACCAAACCCGGCGGCGAAGGCTCTGCCGGCAGCGTCTTGGCCAGCGTGTAGGCCCGCTGCGCGTCGCCGGGCTGGTCGCGCCCCAGCAGAGCCTCTATAGCGTAGAGTTCGGCGGTTCCACTTCGATTGTGCGCCCTACCGGCCGGGTTTGCGAGCAAGTCCTCCGCCGCAGCAAGCGCGACATTCCACGCGCGTTCTGCGAGTGCGAGCGTGGCTCGTTGCGCTTCATGGAGGAAGCGTAGAAGGGAAATGTTGAGTCCAATGAGTTCGGGCATGCGGATCCGCGTCTGCGTTGCGTTGAGAATGCCGGAGACGATCTGCAACTCGCTCTGCGCGTCTTGCCAACGTTCCATGAGATACCACAAGCTCGCGCGCCTGATGCGCACGATAGCCTCGCTACGCGGGGCGGCTTGGCGCGCAAGCTCCAGCATCGGTTCCGCAAGGGCCGTCGCTTCTCCGTGACCGTGCCAGATGCATAGGACGGTCATGAGCCGCTCCATTGCCGGCATGATCCAGCGCGCGCTCGTCGCGCGCCGTGCGGCCAGCAGCGCCTTGCGCGCCGATTCTACCGCCTCTTCACCGTTACCGCAGAACTGCCGGCATATCGAGTGCCGAATGAATGCGAGCGCTCGAAGGTGGTCGTCCTCGAGCGCATTTGCAAGCTCTAAGGCCTCGCGAATATCGCCGAGAGCGTGCTCGGGCGGCGAAGTCTCCATGGTGACCGTCGCGCGCCGTATCAGCGCGCGGCAGATGAGCGCCCCGTCGTGGACCTCGCGCGCATAAGACACGCGCTCGTTCGCGTGCCTGAACGATTCACCGGGCATGGCGGCTTCTTCGCATGCACGGGTCGCGATCTCGTGCAAATCGCAGAGGAGACGATTGGTTGCATCGGTCGGCGTAAGTTGCTGCAATGCCTCCGCTCCGGCATTCACCCAGTCAAGGGCATCGCGCCATGCGCTCATTTCCATGACGGAGTACGCGGCTTGAGCGAAGGATTGCGCGGCCTCCAGGAGACGGCCGCTAGCGCGAAGATGCCGCGCTCGGCGTACTTGGGATTCGCGATGCTCGTCGCCGGCGAAGAGTTCTGCGAAGGCGCGATGCAGGCGCACGCGTCGCCCGCTATTGAGGGTCCGGGCCGCGGCTTCGCAGATGAGATCGTGCCGAAAGCGGAATTCCGCTCCTTGATGGGGCTGCTCGATCAGGTCGAGCCCCAGGAGATCGTCGATCGCATCGAGCGTTGGGCTTTCGCCCAATCCGCACACGGCGATGAGATGTTCGGATGTGGCGCTCGGTTCGAGCGCCAACGCGCATGCAACGATGGCGGGTGCGTCGCCCTTAGCAAACAAGCGCTCCTCGATAAAGGCGCGAATCGATGGCGGCGTTTGGATGCTTTCGCTCAAAGTTGTGCTGGGCGACCAGAGCCCGCGTTCGCGTTGTAACGCTCCGGACTGGACGAGCGATTCGAGCAGTTTGGCCGCAAAAAAAGGATGGCCGCCCGAACGCTGGTAGAGGAATTCCGATACCATCGCAACGTGTTCGGGCGCCACGCGGCCGAGCGCCGCGCGTACGTCGTCGTGCGTAAGCGGCTCGAGCACGATGCGCTGATGAGAGGGAAATCGAGCCGTGCGGCCGCGCGGGCCGTCCGGACGCATCGCGACGATCAGTAGTGACGTGCTTCGTACGGCGCGCTGCGCCAATATCCCGAGCACCTCGAGTGCATCGCCACTGAGATAGTGGGCGTCGTCCACGAAAAACGCAGCCGGACCGAGCCGTTCTTCGAGCGCCAGAGCCAACGCGGTTGCATCACCACCGGATGCGGCGAAATCGGAGAACGACGCTCCGGTCCCGTGTTCGTAGACGGACGCCCAAGGGCCGAATGCGCGTGCATCATCGGGAATCGCTGCAACCACGATCGTTCGTATCGATGCGTCGTTTGCCGCGCGTTCGGCTTGGCGAAGCAACTCGGTTTTTCCGCTTCCCGCGGCACCCTGCAACACGACGATCGCGCCCGCACCGGTGCCGACGCGGCGAAACGCGGCGACCATCGCGGCGAGTTCGCGCACGCGTCCGGCAAACGACATCGTGAGTTCGATCGGGTCGTGCGAGGTAGCGCGGATACCCGCGAATCGCGCCTCGAACTCCGCGGATGGTACGGCGTTGATGCCGGCGAGCGTATCGCGATAGCGGCGGATGGTCGCCGCGGCTGCCGAGAGATGGCCCGCCACCACCTCCGCCGCGATGACCAACGCGTAGGGAGCTTCCTCGAAGCTCCCGCGATCCATGAGGCGACGCGCGCTCGGAATGTCGGATTCCAAGAGCACCGCATGATCTAGCAGGCGTTCGTAGGTGGAGGCCGCATGTTCGCGCTGCGCGACGCTCCATTCGCCGTAATCGCCTTCGAGAAAATCTCCGCGATAGAGGCCCAGCGTCGTCAACGCTCCGGCGGAAGCGTCGCTAGCGAGCGATTCGAAGGTGCGAATATCTACTTCGATTTCGGGCAACCAGGAGATGCGCGTCTTATTCGCCGTGATGACCGTTTCGGGGTCGATGCCCGCATCGCGGATGCACCTCCGGATGGACCAGAGCGCCGTATTGAGGCTCGATCGCCCCCGCTCCGGTTCGCACTCGGGCCAGAACAGCTCGATGATGCGCTCGCGCGCGTGATCCGCGCCACGATGCCACGCGATGTAGGCGAGCAAGGCGCGGGCCTTCTGCGTGGGAGGCGATGAAAGCTCGCGGCCATCAAGCGCGAGGGCAAAAGCACCGAGCGTCCGCAGCGACCACACGCGTGGAGTTTTCCCCGTTTCGCCTCGGCCCACCCCTCCCTGGAAGCATTTGACGATTCGTTGAGAGCGCTCCGCTACATTGTCCTTGGGATACGCCCGCAGTTGCTGGAAAGGATCATCTTTTTTATGAATATCCGTCATATCGCGTTGCTTTGTGCGCTCGCGCTAGCCTCGTGCTCGGGAGGCGGCGGCGTCGGTTCGCCTGCGTCCACGAATCCGATAACGCCGGCCGCGAACCTTGTGAACACGAGTTTCGTGTTCGTGATGTCGAACGCGTCCTCGTCATCCGCCGCCTCTTCGAGGCCGGTCTCGCCGAAGTATGTAACGGCAAATATCAAATCCGTAGCGATCGTGCTCAACACCGTCAACGGCGCAACGCCTCCGTCGGGGTTGGTTACGAGCGTTACCACGAATATAACCCCGGCTTCATGTCCTTGCACGGTGCCCGGGCCTTCCGTGCCGCCTGGACTCGACAATTTCTCGCTGACGACCTTCGATAATACTGCGGGCTCCGGCAACGTGATTTCAACGGCATCTCCGACGTACACGATCGCCACCGGAGCCGCGAATTCGAATACGGTGACGCTCGACGGCGTTCCGGCATCGTTTGCGATTACGGGGGTCCCCACGGGTACGGCTGGAACCGCTTTCGGTGCGGCAACAAACTTTACGGTTACCGTAAAAGACGCCGATGGGTCCACGATTCTCGGCACCTATGCGAACCCGGTAGCACTTGCCGATAGCGATGCGAGCGGTGCGACCACGGTAGCGACGGCCGGGAGCGATAGGCCGCCGGCGGGAACGCTCGTCAGCTCGAGCGATACCGCTTCGCTGAATTACACGGGCCTGGCGATCGCTCCGGCGACGCTCACCGCTAGCGCAACCGGCGCGACCAACGGTACGGCAACATTTACGCCGGCGCTCTCCGCGATTGTCTACTCCGGGCCGCTCGTGAGCAGCTTGCCGGAGATCGATCTTTACGCGACCAGCGGCACCGGTTCGAGCGCGACCTTTACGGCGAGCGAAGTCGGTTGGACCAATGCTCCATACAATAAAGCCATCACCGCAACCGAAGCGGCCGGTTGCAGCAGCATCGCGACCACGTCACCCGCAAGCGGAACGTCCTTCACGACAACCGTCGCAACAACGCCGGCAGCCGGAAGCTGTGCGCTTACGCTTACGGATTTCACGAGCGGGCAATCAAAAAACGTAACCCTGACGTACACCTCAACCGGCTTCGGAGTTCAGTAACATCATGGATCGCAGACACATGCGTCAATTAGCCATCGTTACATTGCTCTCGCTCTTTGGCGCAGGTGTCGCCGGCTGTGCGGGAGGCGGGTCCAAGGGCGCGCTCCCCGCGCTCGCCACGCACACCGGTGTGCCGAACGCATCCGGGGCCCTGGCAACCTTGCGGATCACCATTCCGAAGAAAAGCGGTGCCCGTCCGCAATACGTCTCGCCCGCAACCACCCAAATGGCCATCAATATCCAACAAGGCGGCTCTTCGATCACCGGATACCCACAGACCGTCGGTCTAACGCCGACCTCGACCGGATGTTCGAGCACGCTCACAAGCACGCTCTGCCAATTGAGCATCGCCCTCGCGCCGGGCTCGTACACCACGACGCTCACGCTGGAAGACGCGAGCGCGAACGTGCTCTCCTCGGCTCAAACGATTCCGTTTACCGTCGTTGCGGGGACGAATAACACCATCAACCTTACGCTCTCGGGAGTACCGCATTCGATTGCCGTAACGGGTTCGTACGCGATCCGCGGCTCGGCCGGTACGGGCTTCACGTTCTACGGTGCGGCGCCGCAGAAGATTTTCGCCACTGCTGTGGATGCCGACGGAAACTACATCATCGGCCCGGGTTCTCCGACGTTCAGCGCTTCGGTAGTTTCGGGGAGCGGGTACAGTGCTACGGCGCCCGCGGCCACGACGCCCAATGCGATCCCGATCACACCACCGGGCACCAACGGCTCGACGGCCATCCTCGCCGTCACCGCTGCGTATAGCGATGCCACTTGCTCGCAAGCGGGCGCCGTCTGTACGACCACATTCGCGGTCAAGAACGACATTCAAACGCTCTACGTTCTGAACGCCGGCGGCCCGGACGTTACCGGATACAAACTCCCGGTCACCACCGGCGTATCGCCAAGCATCGCGGCCTTTAACGGCGGTAAGTTTGCCTACGGATGGACGCTGGGGCTCAATCCCTCCGGGGACGTGTTCGTTGCCGACCCGAGCGTTGGCGGACACCCCGCCGGCACCAGTGCGGTCTATGAGTATTCGCCGGCCGGATCGTTCATCACGTCGATCCCGAGCACGTCGGGTCTCAATAAGCCCTGGTCGCTTGCATTCGATGCGAACGGCACGCTCTACGTTGGCGATTTGGCTGCATCGGACGTCGCGATCTTTCCCTCACCGTATACGACGACGACCCCGGTTCTACTGACGCGTTCCACCAGCGGCAGCGCGATCGTCGACGTCGAGCAAGTACTCTTTGACGGGAGCGGTAATCTTTGGGTGGGGACGTACGGCCCAGTCTATGAGTACAAACCGCCGTTCGCCGCTGCGAACAATGCGAACTTGTACGCACCGACTGTAAATGCGGCCGGACCGGAATCGCTCGTATTCGATCCATTGAACAACCTGTATGCCGCGTTCGCTAGTAACACGACGGTCGTGCGGAAGCTTCTCGCTCCGGGATATTTCTCGTCTTCGGATATTTTCTCTGCCGGAAGCCCGGGGACGTATCCGAACGCGCTCGCAACCGATGCTGCCGGCGATGTCTTTATGGCCGCTTGCAACTATTGCGGCGGAGTCGGCGGCGCCGATTACATCAACGAGTACTCCGCCTCAGGGACGCTCCTCGCTTCGTTTACGACCGGCGTGAGTTTTCCGCAGAACTTGGCAATCGACGGGGCCGGAAACCTCTACGTCGCGAACTGCCCAACCTGCGTCCTTAGTACGGGCACCGGTAGCATTACCGTCTATTCGCCTCCGTTCACCAACGCGAGCGTTCCGGTGGCAACGCTCAACGACGCTACGATCGCAGGCCCGGACTCCATGGCTATTACCCCATAATTCGGTCGGGAGCGAATGCCGATAAGAGGGTGCGCCGTATGGCGCGCCCTCTTTAAATAACGGATCGGTTGTAGGAACCCGGCGGCGTTCTCTGCTACAATCCAGCGTTGACGACTATGAAAAGCCAAGATTTACGCCAGGCCTGGATCGACTTCTTTACGGCCAAGGGGCACAAGCATCTGCCTTCGGCCAGCCTGATCCCCGATGCCATGTCCACCACGCTGTTTACCATCGCCGGGATGGAGCAGTTCGTGCCGGTCTTCTTAGGCGACGAGCCCGCTCCCGCGCCGCGCGCGGTGACCGTGCAGCGTTGCCTGCGGGTGGCCGGTGCCAAGAGCGATATCGAGAACGTCGGCCGGACCGGCCGCCACGGTACGTTCCTGGATATGCTGGGCAATTTCAGCTTCGGCGATTATTACAAGCGCGAAGCGATCGCCTGGGCCTGGGAGTTCGTCACCAAGGTGCTGCGCCTCGATCCGGCGCGGCTCTACGTTACCGTGCACACCACCGACGATGAAGCCGAGCAGATCTGGCGCACCGAAGTGGGCTTGGACCCGGCACGCATCACGCGCTTTGACGAAGACAATTTCTGGACGATGGGCCCGACCGGCCCCTGCGGCCCATGCACCGAGATTTTCTACGATTCCGGCGCAGCGTACGCGAGCGGCCCCGACGACACGGGGCCGAACTTGGGCAACCGATACGTCGAGATTTGGAACGTCGTCTTTCAGCAGTACAACCGCTCCTCCGACGGTAAGCTCTCGGAGTTGCCGCGTAAGTCCATCGATACGGGCGCGGGATTAGAGCGGATGCTGGCGGCGTGCAACGGGCAGGCCTCGATGTACGAGACCGATCTCTTCACCGATCTCATCGTGGCCCAACCGCCCGTCGGGCAGACGTCCCTTGCCGCGGCCGAGCAGCGCGTGCGGCAGAATATCATTGCCGACCATGCGCGCGCGGTAACGTTCCTCATCAACGACGGCGTCTATCCGTCCAATACCGATCGCGGCTACGTGCTGCGCTTCCTGATCCGCCGCGCGATTCGGAACGGTCGGCTGCTCGGCTATCCCAACGGTTTTCTCACGGAGCTGGTTCCCGCAGTCGTGCAATCGTTGGCGCCGGGCTACCCAGAGCTGCGCGGCAACGTCACGCGCATCCAGCAAGCGCTGCGCACCGAGGAACAGACCTTCGATCGCACGCTCGAGCGCGGCATGGCGATGCTCGATCGATTGATCGCCGATGCCAACGAAGATCGCAAGCGTCTCATCTCCGGCGAAGATGCGTTCGTGCTGCATGACACGTTCGGCTTCCCGATCGAGCTGACGCGCGAAATCGCCGGCGACGGCGGCGTCGCGGTCGATACCGCGGCGTTCGAAAAAGCGATGCGCGAACAACGCGATCGCGCGCGCAAAGACGCGGCCTCGAAGCGTTCGGTCGTCGCCATCGCGGAAGTTCCGGCGATCAAAACGGCGTTCGCCGGGTACGAAGGATTGGAGAGCGATGGGAATATCGTCGCGATTCTCCGGGAAGACAAGCCCGTGCAGGCGCTCGCCGTAGGCGAACGCGGCGTTATCGTGCTCGATCGCACGTCGTTTTACGCCGAACGCGGTGGCCAAATCGGCGACCGCGGACGCATTACCTTCGACGGCGCCGTTTTCGAGGTTACCGACACGCAGTATTTGGGCGAAGCGGTCGCGCACCACGGCGTCGTCAAAGGCGGAGAATTCAACGTCGGAGAGCGAGTCCAAACGGCGGTCTTTGAATGGTGGCGCGAAGAGATTCGGCGCCATCACACCTCGGCCCACCTCTTGCAGCGGGCGCTGCGCGACGTGCTTGGCGACGATGTGGTTCAAGCCGGGTCGTGGGTGGGCATCGATCGCATGCGCTTCGATTTTCGTTGGCCGGCCGGATCGCTCTCGCGCGAGCAACGGCACGCCGTCGCGCGGCGCGTCAACGAGATGATTCGCGACGACGCCTCGCTGGTGACGCGCGAATTGCCGATCGAAGAAGCGAAAACCACCGGCGCCATCTGGATGCACGGCGAGAAGTACGGCGAGAAGGTACGCGTCGTTCAAGCCGGCCCGTCGGTCGAGTTCTGCGGCGGCACGCACTCGCACTCAACCGGAGAGCTCGGATTCTTTCTCATTCTGAGCGAATCGTCGATCGGCAGCGGCGTGCGTCGCATCGAATCGTGCGTTTCGCGCGCTTCCGAAGCCTACGTCGAACATCAACAATCGTTGGTCGGCGATCTGGCGGCGTCCCTCGCATCGACGCCGGACGACCTGGGCGATCGCGTCAACCATCTCCAGCGCGAAATCAAAGATTTGCAGACGGCGGTCGGCCAGCTCAAGGCACGCCTGGCGTCTGCCGACGCCCAAACGTATCTCGAAAGTGCGGAACGTAACGGCGACCGATCCTTTGTCGGCGCGGTCGTTCGCGAAGCCAACGGTGAGGCGCTGCGTCATCTCTCAAATGCGATTCGGACGCGGATGCCCAGCGGCGTCATCGCACTCGTCGGCATCGACAACGGCACCGTAAGCGTCATGGTGACCGCGAGCGACGATCAGGTTAAAGCGGGCGCGCATGCGGGGAACCTGGTGAAGCTCGTGGCGCCGCTCATCGATGGAAAAGGCGGCGGACAGGCGGCGCAGGCGCAGGGCGGCGGCAAGAACCCCGACGGAGCCGAGGCCGCCGTGCGCGCCATTCGAGAGGCCGTCTTCGCATGATGCGGGTAGCCGCTGCGATCCTGTTGGCCCTGTTCGCGCTGGGAGCGGCACCTCTACCGTTCGATTCGCAAATGGTGCTACAGCGCTACGAGTTGGAAATGGCCGATCTCAAAACGCCGAAAGCGATGATTTTCTCCTATGTCGTTTCGCAGGCGGGCCCGACCAATATCGAACAGCGCCACACGATCTATCGCAGCGGGCTCAAAGTGCGCGACGAAACGCTCTCGGTCGACGGCGTCGGCCTCAAGCGCAAAATCGTCCACATATCGCAACGCGTCGACCGCTACGCGCTCGTGCGCCTCGCTCCCCGCGTCAGCACCTACGATTTTCTCTTCTTGCGCACCGTGCGTAACGGCAAGCATTTCGATTACGAATTCGAGACCTCGCCGATCATTCACGGTGCGAGCGGCTTCGTCGTGGATCGCATCATCATCGACGGCGAGCGGTATCTCCCGCGGGTGATTCGTTTCCATACGGTCGGGGCGTCCGCAAGCGCCAGCGGCCAGATTGCGTACGGGCCGGCCGGTGGATATTGGGTGCCCACGAGCATCGCCGTCTCCGGATCGGTAAACGGCAAGCCCGCGCGCGAACGGATCGCGTGGGGCGCGTACCGGTTTCCGCCCAGCCTACCGGCGGCCACGTTTCGGCTTGCGCAGCCGATCGCGCCCGTAGCGCTGCCGACGTTCTAAACGCTGCATGAAACGCGTCAAGCCGTCGCTCGCCATCGGCGTCGTCGCTTTTCTGGTTACACTGATCGTCGCGCACGGGCGAAACACGCCCTACAACAACTACGTCCTGCTCGCGCAAGCCTTTCTCCACGGACACGTCTGGATCGATTGGCCCGGCGCCTATATCGATGCGCTCGCCTACAACGGCGCCCACTACGTCATCGAGGCACCGTTGCCGGCCCTGCTCCTATTGCCGTTCGTGGCCGTCTTCGGCGCGGCCACGAACCAAACGCTGCTGGCCTGCGCGCTCGCCGCGATCGCGATCGGCGCAACCTACGAGTTAGGAGAACGCTGGGGCGTACCTCGCGCGCGCAATCTCTGGATCTGCGCGTTCTTGTTGGCCGGGACCGACGTGCTGTGGTGCGCGATGCTCGGCGACGTATGGTTTATCGCCCACGTGAGCGCGGTCTGCTTTACGATGCTCGCCTTGTGCGAACTCGCCGGTAAAAAACGTGGCTGGCTCGTCGCGCTCTGGGCCGTCTGCGCGCTCGGATCGCGCTTCACGTTCGTGCTGGCATTACCCATCTACGCCTATTTGCTGGCGACCGACGGTGACGGACTCTTCGCGCTTTCGGCTCGCGCGCGCTCGGCGCTGCTGACCTTCGGCGCTGCGCTCGTGCCGTTCGCGGCGTTATTCGTATGGTACAACTACGCGCGCTGGGGAACGTGGAGCGATATCGGCTACACCGCATGGTATCACCAAGATCAGGCCGGCATGCCGACCGGGTCACCGTTCCGCTTGCTGTACTTTCCCTATGAGCTCGCGTCGTTTTTTGTCCAGGCTCCCACCGTACTGCCGGTCTTTCCATGGCTACGCCCGGAACTGGGCGGCGTCGCGCTCACGTGGACGAGCCCCGCATTACTTCTCGCATTTTTTGCGCGCAAGCCGCTGCGCTGGGTTGCGGCGCTTTGGGTCCTCGTCGTACTATGCGCGGCACCGAACTTCGTGTACTACGTCAACGGCTTCGCGCAATTCGGCATGCGTCACGCATTGGATTTCGAACCGTTTCTCGTAGCGCTCATGCTCCTCGTCGCGCGCGAACGCATCCCGCGCTGGGGCTACGCGCTGATCGCCTATTCGTGCGCCGCCGGCCTCTGGGGCTGCTGGTATTGGAACGCTTTCATCCGCCCAACGAATTAACGCGCGACGAAGTGATTCGGGGCTCCAGAGCGAGCCTAGCCACGCCCGGCGATGTACTGCGCGGTCTGGGACGATAAGCCAACCCCTGGGTTGTAGGACGAGTAGCGAGCAATTTCCCTTTTAGTTCCTATGCTGCTAGCTCGTTTAGGCGGGTAGACGTCTTCGACGTCGAGGATTAGAAGCGCGCTGAATGGGTATTTCCTCCCACTCGCTCCCCTTCTGAGTTCGCTCGTGAATTTTACGACTTTGCGGTGTACGAACCGAATTTGCAGGTCATCACTTCAGTCAACAGCCAAGACGTTTAACCAGACGAGAGCCTCGCACGAAGTCCAGCATAGGTGGATACATTGCAGGGCGTGACATGTAGGAACAGGAGCCGTGAATGGACGTGTCCTTGCCAGATTACATCGAAATCGAAGGTACTCCTTATTGCGTCACCGCGCAATTTGCTGAGCAAGCGAGTCTGATAGCGGCTCGAGTGCGAGATCTCCGAGCCAAGGGGGCGTTAGATGCAGAAGCCCTAAAGCAAATTTATAGATATTTTCGTATTAAAAACATCTACAATTCAAACGCGATAGAAGGCAATACTCTCGATGTTGGTGAGACGCGTTTGGTTGTTGAGCAAGGTTTAACGATTACGGGTAAGCCGCTGCGCGACCAAGCTGAGGCTAAGAATTTGTCTGCGGCTCTCGATTTGCTCGAAGACCTCGCGACATCGGATACGCGAGGGATCACGGAAAGCGATATCCGCCAGTTGCATATGCTCATACTCAAGAACATCAATGACGAAAATGCAGGAAGATATCGCACAGTCCCGGTTGAAATATCAGGGTCACAACACAGGCCACCAGATCCGATACGCATATCCCAGGAAATGGCGGCGTTTTCACAATGGCTAAATGTCGCGTCTCTACCTGGCGATCGCCTCCTTTCGGCGGACGGATTGATGTTTGCGCTGGTCGCTCACACGTGGTTTGTTACGATTCATCCATTCGTCGATGGCAATGGACGGTCCGCCAGGCTTCTTCTCAATTTAATTCTGATGCGATATGGATTCCCTATTGCAATAATTACGCGCGAAGATCGGCTTCGTTATTATGACGCGCTCGAAGAAGCTCAGTCGACAAGTTTGACCGCGTTCGGTGAACTAGTGCTCGAGTGTGAACAAGAAAGCATTGAAGAGTACGAGACGGCAGTCGCTGAGCAACAGCAACGGGGAGATTGGACGCGATTAGTTGCTGCCCGTTTCTCTGCGGATGAACTTGTCCGCACGGAAAATGGATACGAGGTTTGGAAGAGTGCCATGGAGCTCTTGAGGAGCTATTTTAGGCAAACGACAGAGATGATTAATAGGGCCGCGCCGTTGGGGCATGTCTATTTCAACGATTTTGGTATGCTCGAGTTTCAGAAATATCTTTCGTTGATGAAAGGTGAATCCGCAAAGCGCACCTGGCTTTTCCGGATTGATTTTGTGCAGGGAGCAATAAATGGAACACCCCGTAGTGCGCGTTATTTGTTTTTCTTTGGGTCGCCAAGCGTGCAACTCAGAGCGCGGCAATGTGGCGTGACAGTATTTGTCGCCAGGGAGGAGCCTGCTGGATCTTTCAACTACGCTAGGTTAGAGCAAATAAGCGCGCCAAATGTACCAGATCTTGTCGAGCTCGGATATGAGGCAAGAAACGAGGCCTTTGTCGTTCGCTATGGTTCCGGACAGATATCGGATGGCAAGCTAGAAGACATTGGCCGCACCTTCATCGAGCAAGTCATTGCTAAGCACTACTCTTAAGTTAGGAGCCTGCGCGGATGTGTCTGCAAATTATTCGGGTCGGCGATGCCCGGACTCTGGCTACGATTCCTAACGGCAATTAGGCTTCGACTCATCGCGCGCCAGAACGAACATGATGGACGGCCGTCGAAAGCACCTAACATTCGAACTAGGTTAGGGAATCCAATGTGGTGACTGACGCCCTGCGCCGGCCGGTGCTTCTGACTAAAAAGTGCGAGATACCCGCCGCCGACGCCCGAACCGAAAGTCCCGTCGATTCGTTATTGACCGTTTACGCGCATCGGAACGCCGCTGATGTTCGGGCGTTGCGGGCGCGCCGGCGGCTGCGGCGAGACCGGTGCTTCAACCGACGCGGGCCAATAGCGGAGCGCGAGCGAGTATGCGAGATAATCGTTATACGCATCGCAGTCGTTCTGGATGGTGAAGCAGCGTACGATCCACAGCGGGATCGTGATCAGGACACCGACGCCGCTAAGCAGCGCGAGCGTCATGAGAATGCCGCGCTTGTAGTCGCCGAAATAGTACGATTCGCCGCCGACCAGGCCAAGCAGGATGGTCAGCATCAGCGCAATCGTCGGGTCCTTGGCGTAGCGCTGGTATTCATACACGAACGTGGCCTGGGCTTCGGGACGTAATTCTCGGGCAAGCATCTGCGAGTACGGTGTCATGGTGATCCTCCGCCGTTCACTACGGCGGGACGGCTCCGGGTGTTTCGCTTGGGGCGAGCAAATCGTAGGCGTTGCGAAGATCGGCGGCGGATTGGATCGGAGCTCCGCATAGGGTCCCGACGCAGACGTATGCGGCCGGGCATGGGGAGGCGGGCACGCCCGCCTCGCGGGCACTCGCGGCGTCCAGGGTTCGCACGCTCACGAAGGGGGTTGGAAGGCGCCGCGCCGCTTCGCGGAAGTCACCCGTATCGGGCAGACGACCCGTCGCCTTGATGGTGACTTCGGGGGCAAGATAGCGTTGGAGCGCCCGGATATACGTTGACGCAAACGACCCGGCGGCCGCGAAGGTGCGAGCGTAGAGGGCCAGGGTTCGCTCCGCGGCGGCGCGGAAGCGCTGCTCTCCGGTCATCGCGGCTAAGCGCAGCATGGCTTCGGCAAAGAGGCCGTTATCCACGACGGGGCGGTCGGGCACGTCGAGCCGGCCGAGCGTCGCCTCGATGCCGGCGTGATCGTAGACGCCGCCGTCGGGCGCGCTGAAGCGTTCGACGATTCGGCCGGCGTGCGCGGCCGCGCGCTCGAGAAAGCGTGCCTCTCCGGTCGCTTCGTGCATGTCCAGGAGCGCGCGCACGTAGGCGACTTGGTCGCCCAGCAATCCGCGCACGCGCGGTGCCTCCCCGGGGGCCAGGACGTGATAGAGCAAGCCTTCGGGGTCGCTCATGCGTTCGTGCAAGGCATCGAGCGTGGCGGCGCCGTGCGCGGTGAGGGTGTCGTCGTCGAGCGCTAGTGCGGCCCATGCGAACGCTCCGGCAAGGCCCGCGTTCCAGTTGGTGTACGCTCGCCGGTCTACGAACGGTGCGGTACGTTTCCGGCGTTCGTCGATCGGCAGCGAGAAATACTCTTCGTCCGCGTCTTGGCTGCCGGCGAAGAGATGCGTCGACGGATCCAGCAGCACGGTTCGGACGTATC
>DATKQG010000028.1 GCA_035532835.1 Candidatus Dormiibacterota bacterium | reverse complement strand
CCGCTGACGATCGCCACCGCCGCGACGAACGTCGCGGCCGGGCAAGTGATTCCGGTCGCCACGATCGGCGCGCAGTTGCCGCACATGAAGATCGAGCCGCGCAAGATGCGCGGCATCGATTCGGAAGGCATGCTCTGCTCGGCGGACGAGCTCGGGCTTCCGGCGGAGTGGTTCGAAGACGGCATCATGCAATTGGATGCAAGCGCGCCGATCGGTGCCGATGTCGTCGCGCTGTTCGGCTTAGCCGACGACGTACTCGAAGTCGAAGTCACCAGCAACCGGGTCGATGCGATGTCGATGATCGGCCTCGCACGCGAACTCGCCGCGTCGTACGGCGTGCCCCTGCGGCTGCCCTCGTTTGAAAACCCCGGACAAACCGGCGACCAATTACCGGCGCCGCGCGTGACGATCGAAACGCCGGACTGCGAGCGTTTCGTCGCGCAAGCGTTTACCGGCGTGACCGTTGCTCCGGCTCCTGCCTGGATGCGCATTCGGCTAGCGCTCGCAGGACAGCGACCCATCAACAACTTGGTCGACGTCTCGAATTACGTGATGCTCGAGACCGCGCAACCGCTGCACTTCTATGATGCCAGCGGGGTTGCCGATCTGCACCTGTTCGTGCGCGACGCACGAGCCGGTGAAAAGCTCGTAACGCTCGACGATGCCGAGCACGAACTCACGCCGCAGGCCTTGGTGATCGCCGATGCCAACGGGCCGCTGGGATTGGCGGGATTGATGGGCGGCAAATCCAGCGAAGTTCGAGCGCAGACGCACGCAATCGTTCTCGAAAGCGCCAACTTCGCGGGCGTTCGCATTCGGCGGATGAGCATGCAGTTGGGCTTTCGCAGCGAGGCCTCGTCGCGACACGAAAAGACGCTTGCTCCGGCGCTTGCCGACGTTGGAGCGGCCCGCGCCGCGCAGCTGTTGCTCGCCCTGGGCGCCCGCGCCGGCGCGCCGCATTCCTTCGGGACGCCGCTCGCGTCCAACCCGTCGATAGCGCTGGCGCCGCGCGACGTCGAGCGCATCCTGGGCCTGCGGCTGTACGCCGCTCGCATCGCCTCGCATTTAGTTGCGCTCGGATGCAACGTTCATATCGAAGGCGACGCGCTGCGCGTCATCCCGCCGGCTTGGCGTCGCGATATCACCATCGCCGCCGATTTGGTGGAAGAAGTCGCGAGGATGGAGGGCTACGAAAACATCGAGCCCATCGTTCCGTCGATCCCCGCGCACGAGATTCCCAGCACGGACTTCGATTTGGAAGAACGCGTTGCCGACGTCTTGGTGGCACTCGGCTACCATGAAGTGCTCACCTATTCGCTGCACGGACCGGCGCCGTTCGAAAAGATGCGGCGTGCCGGCATCGAGCCCAGTCACCACGCCGTCGAGGTGCGCAACCCGCTCTCGGAGGACCAACGTTACCTGCGCTCCGCATTGGGCCCGGGACTCGTCGCCTATGCCGCGCGCTTGGACCGGCCGGTGCGCGTTTTCGAGATCGGCCACGTCTTCGCCGACGACGCCGGGACGATCCGCGAGATGCCGGTGCTCGCTTTCGGATTCGCCGCCGACCTCACAAACGAACCCGCGTGGCGAGATAGCCATTTTCTGCGCCTCAAGGGCGACTGCGAAGCCCTGATTCGTCGCGTTACCGGGCGCGTTCCGGAAATCACCCGCGACGTACGTAACGGCCTGCACCCCGGCAAGACCGGGGTTTTTCTGATCGACGGCAGCGAGGTTGCGAACATCGGGCGCATCGATCCGCGCTTGGAGCGCGCGTACGCATCGCGTCTGCCGCTCTATTTCTGCAACATCTATCTCGATCGATTGCCCGATTACGTCGCGCCGGCGTATCGGATTCCCTCGAAGTTTCCCTCGACGTATCGCGATCTGGCGCTCGTGCTCGACCCGACGACCTCTGCCGTTCGCGTCGAAACAACGATCGTGCAGGCGATCGGCGACCTTGCGACGAGCGTGCGCGTATTCGACGAGTATCGCGGCGCGCAAATCGCACCCGACAAAAAGAGCCTCGCCGTACGCGTGACGTTGCAACGCACCGATGCCACCATTACGGACGAAGAGGCCGATACGGCAATCGCACGCGCGCTTGCCGCCCTGCGTGACGAGCTCGGGGCGGTCATCCGCGAATGATTCTGGGCATCGCATGGCCCGATATCATCATCGGCGCCGTTATCGTCATCTCCGCGTTCAAAGGCTTCTCGCGCGGATTCGTCTCCGAACTGGCCGGAGCGATTGCGGTGGTTGCGGCGCTGATTACGCCGTGGTACTACACCGGCGGCCTGGATGCGCCGTTGGAGCAGTATCTCAAACTCGGGCCGGGTTCATCGCACGTCGTCGGCATGTTCCTGACCGGCATCGCCACGTACGCCATCATCATCGCGGCGTCGTGGGTGCTCAATCGATTCGCGAAACTCCCGATTCTCGGCATCGGCAACGCGATTGCCGGAGGCGCGGTCGGCGTGCTCAAGGGCGCCGTGCTCATGTGGTTCGTACTGTTCATCGCGCTCTATTTTCCGCTCTCACCGGACATTCGCGTCGATCTGCACCGCTCGCACTTGGTCGGCTACTTAACCGAACCCAACGCCGGCATCGATAAAGCGATCCTGACGACAATACCCTGGTTCGCTAAACCTTTTGTCCTACCGTACTTCCGGCGCCATCACGCATAAGGTGCGGCGGCTGCCGTATCGGCCGCCGTATGACTGGGATGCGATTCTTGGATTTCTGGCGCTGCGCGCGATTCCGGGGGTCGAACTGGTTCAAAGCAACACCTACGCTCGCAGCATCGAACACGATGGCGCGCATGGAGAAATAGCGGTCCGGCTAGGCGCGCGTAACACTCTTCAGGTTACGATTCTCTTTCCGGACGCGCGCGCCGTCCCGGCGATTCTCGAGCGCGTCGCTCGCATCTTCGATCTTGCTGCCGATCCGATCGCGATCGATCGGCATCTGAGCGCAGATCCTCGGCTGGCGCCCCTGGTCGCCGCCCATCCGGGCCTGCGCGTACCGGGTGCATGGGATGGTTTCGAACTCGCGATTCGCGCAATCCTCGGCCAGCAGATCACGGTTGTCGCGGCGCGCAGACTTGCCGGCCGACTCGTTACGCTGTTTGGAACGTCGGTTCGACCGGGCGGGACGGACGGATTAACCCACGTATTTCCGCAACCGGTGCATCTTGCCGATGCCGACCTCTCGGTATTGGGTATGCCGCGCTCGCGCGTCGCTGCGCTCTCGTCGCTCGCTGCGGCGGCCGTCGCAAACCCGCGGCTCTTTGAGGCCGGCCCCAGCCTTTCGGACGCGGTCTCGCGTTTGCGCGCGTTGCCGGGAATCGGTGAGTGGACCGCACAGTATATCGCCATGCGCCAGTTACGCGAACCGGACGCGTTCCCGGTCGCCGATATCGGCCTGATGCGCGCGCTCGAAGGCGAATATGGCCGCCGCCCTACACCGGCGGAATTGCTCGCGCGCGCGCAAGCGTGGCGCCCGTGGCGCGCATATGCCGCGCTGCATCTCTGGACGAGCTAGACGGCTTCCTCGCGGCTCGGCTTCTCACCCTCGTTCAGACGGAGGCGGTTGAGCATCTCCGGCGTCGGGATTTTCACGTTGTGCGCGATACGCAAGAAGCGCATGATGCGGATCGTGAGCCAAGTGAGATCGAACTCGAACCACGCGAGCCCGTGGCGGGCCGACGATGGAAAGGCATGGTGGTTATTGTGCCAGCCCTCGCCGAACGCGACCAATGCAACCCACCAGCAATTTCTCGAACGATCGCCCGAAGCGTAACTCTGATAGCCGCTCCCGTGCGCGGCGCTGTTTACCAACCACGTCACGTGATAGACGAGAACCAAGCGAACGAATACGCCCCAGATCACCCACGACCAGCCGCCGACGGCAAACAACGCGAGCGCGAACAGCACTTGTATCGCCAACATATAGCGGTCTAAAAAGCGATAGAACGGAACGCGCTGCAAGTCTTCGGCCCATCGCTTGAACTCGCCGTCCTTGACCCGGTCCTTGTTGGCGAGGACGAGCCAGCCGATGTGCGCCCACGCCATCCCTAACGCGGAGTTGTGCGGGTCGCCGTCGCGATCGGAGAAGGCATGGTGCTTGCGATGGGTCGCGACCCAATCGGTCGGGCCGCCCTGCAACGCAAGAACCCCGCAGACGGCCAGAGCGTACTCGACCGCTTTCGGGACGTGAAAACTGCGATGAGTGAGCAAGCGGTGGTAGCCGAGGGTGATACCAAGGCCACCGGTCACCCAAGCTAAAACGACTGCCACGGCGACGCCCGACCAACTAAAGAAGACCGGAAAGACCGCGGCTAGTGCGCCTACGTGGATGAGGCCGAGACCGATCGCCGTGCGATAATTGAGGCGCGGCGTTTGCCGGATCGACGCGGTGTTTACGCTACTCACGCCGCGAAGCCGCCGACGGCGAAGATCACAATGGGTGATACAAGCACGATCATTCGTCGCTAGTCTATGCTCCTCATATGAAGATTATGAGAAGCTTGCGCGACGGCGCTGCTAAGCCGTTACGACGGCGGCCTGACGCAATGAGCTTGAGGCTGCCGCTACGCCGCTGCCGAGCTCAACCGGCGCGCCGATGTCGGCAAGCGCGCATTCGATCGAGCCGATGGCGCCCAGAATATCGCCGGTACTTACGTCGCCCATCGTGCCCATGCGCACGATTTTGCCCGCCAGTTCGCCCTGACCGCCCGATAAAACAACGCCGTACTCTTCGCGCAAACGCGTGAGAAAGGCGCCGGCCTGCACGCCCGCCGGCGGGGTTGCCGCAACGACCGTAACCGAGTGCGCGTCGGGCGCGGAGAAGATCGTAAATCCGAGCGTTTCAAATGCGGCGCGGATGGCCTGGGCGTAACCGGCATGCCGCGCGAATTGCGATTCCATCCCGGCGCTATGATACCGCGATAGCGAGACCGCCAGCGCGTAAAATACCGAGATCGGCGGGGTCCACGGCGTTTGCCCGTTACGCGCGAATTCGCGCGCTTTGAGCAGATCGAAGTAGAAGCGCGCACCGCGAGCGCGTTCCATCGCGCTCCATCCGCGTTCGCTCACCGCCACCATCGCGACACCCGGCGGAACGGCCAAGGCCTTCTGCGACGCGGTAACGACGACGTCGTAGCCCCAGCTATCCATCGCAAAATGCGAAGCGCCCAAACCACTGACCGAATCGACGATCGAAATCGCGCCGTGCTTCTTGAGCGCGGGAACGTAGGCGGACATATCGTTTTGCACGCCGGTCGAGGTTTCGTTGTGCGTAAACAGCACGCCGGCGATCCGTCGTTCGGTATCGGCCTCGAGCCGGGCCGCCAACGCCTGCGGATCGAGGGACGATCCGAGCGGCGTCTCCAGCATCTCGACCGTGCAGCCGAACGACGTGGCGATCGTCGCCAAGCGCTTTCCGAACACGCCGACCGGGCAAGAGAGCAGATGGTCCCCGGGCGAAAACGTACTCGCTACGGCGGCCTCGAGGCCGCCCGTCCCGGAGCAGCCCAGGAAGACGACATCGCCTTCAGTACCGAAAATCGGACGCATATCGCGCTCGAGGCGGCCTTGCAGCTCCGTAAATTCGGGGCCGCGATGATTGATCATCGGCCATGCCATGGCTTCGAGAACGGGTTGAGCAACGGGCACGGGGCCCGGTAGGAGCAGCAGCGTCTTTTTCACGATACCTAACACTTCCGAGGCGAGCATTTCGTCCCTTCAAGCTGCATCAACCCGGGGTTGCGCTGTGTTGTAGGGGATGTGCTGACGTCGTCCCTGCGGCCGCGCGATCCCTTGGCAGCGCTGCC
>DATKQG010000027.1 GCA_035532835.1 Candidatus Dormiibacterota bacterium | reverse complement strand
GTATCGGAGCCGTATCCCGAGAATCGCTGCGCGTCGGCGGAGGTGAAGATCGAACGCCAACGGTTCGCGGGGGACTCCGCGAGCCGCTCGACGATCGCCCGGTCCGCAAACGGGTCGAAGTGGATATCGCTCAAAAGAATGGCGCTCTGGGACGACGGCGCCGGCGCGCCGGCTGCGGGTATCGAAACCCCGCACACGGCCAGGCAAAAGCACAGAAGAAGGAGGCGGCGCAGCATGGCCCAACGCTTCTTATCTTACCCGGTAGTCCCTCTGCCAACACACGGAGCAACCATGCGATATTGGCTCTTCAAAAGTGAACCGCACGCGTACAGCTTCGAACAGCTCCGTGAAGACCGCACGACCCCATGGTCGGGCGTGCGAAACTATCAAGCACGCAACACGATGATGGAGATGCACGTCGGGGATCGCGGGCTCTTCTATCATTCGAGCATCCCGCTGCCGTGCGCCGTCGGGATCTGCGAAGTGGTGCGCGCGGCGCACCCCGATACCACGGCGTTCGACCCGCACAGCGAGTACTACGATCGTCGCAGCACGCCGGAAAAACCGCTCTGGATGATGGTCGATGTCGGTTTCGTGAAGCCGTTGCAGCATCCCGTGACGTTGGAGCGCATGCGAGCGGATCCTCGGCTCGTGGGTATGGCGCTGCTCAAACGCGGGTCGCGGCTCTCGGTTCAACCGGTCGCACCGCACGAATGGAAGATTATTTTAGAACTCTCGAAATCGCTCGAATAAAAAATGGGGCCCGCGCCGTGCGCGAGCCCCGTTGAAACAAACGGCCGATGCCGTTACGGGTTTTGGAAGTCGCTCGCTCCCGCCCCAAACGTTTTCGTCAGTTCGAAGCGATAGGTTGCCGGCCCCAGCACATTCCCGACGGTCGCGCCCTGCGCGCCGTTCGCGAGTTGGATGGGAACGCCGCCTCCGTAAACGGGGAAGAGTCCGTTATAGGCATTGAAGATATTGTCACCGGAGATCTGCACCGAGACAAGCTTCGAGAGCGGGTAGCGGACCGTTGCGTAGGCTATCCCGAAGGGTGGTTCGTTGAGCGAGTTATTATTGCCGTAATACGTGTCGCCGAACGCCGCATACGCGCCGTTCTTGGTACGGTACGAGAGCTCGAAGTTGCCTTGCGCGTAGGGAACGCGCGTGTTCATGCTTCCGATCGTGCTGCCGAACCCGATACTACCGCCGTTGAAGTTCTGGTTGGCGATAATATTGAGGTTCTGATTCGCAGTACAGGCCGGGCCGGGCTGGCTGCAATAGAAGTACGGCGGCAAGTTATAGACGTACGCGCGCTGCAATCCGCCGGAGAGCGAGTAGCCCAAGCCGACCTCGGGGGTCCGGCGTATTTGCAGTTCGACGCCTTGAAAACGGGCGCTGCTGAGGTTCGTGATTTCGCTGTAGTAGATCGGCGTATTAGCGGGGATCACACCGCCGCCGGCCACCGAACAAGGAATCACTCCGCCGCCGCAGGTGTACGGGCTGGGTACCGTCTGCCCGAAGTAGTGGTTGAACAAGTTGGTCTGATAGACGTCGCCCGAGAGCGACGTCACGCGATCTTTGAACCGGTAGTCCGCTCCGAGATCGAAGCCGAACGCGGTCTCCGGACGCAGCCCGCCGTTATTGTGCGTCAGCGTCGCGAGGCCAGTGCTGGTGTTGTACGTGGCTCCGGGCGGGGTGATCTGGCTGAGTAATGCAAGGTAGGGCGGCGCGATGGAGGAGCCGACCGATGCTCGCAACGCGAGATTTTGCTGCGGGCGATACTCAAAGCCCAGTCGCTGGTCGAAGTGCGAGTTGGTGCTCGTATTGAACGTCACGTTCGAGCCGTTGATCGCGCAATTCGAAAAAGCGCCCGAAAACGGACACGTCACGGGGTACGTGCTGCGGTAGGTATTTTCGTAGAGGCTCAACGTCGACGAGAGCTTGGGGCTCAGATCGAAGCGGCCGCGAAGCAACGCGGTGGTGAAACGTTGCGACGAACCGGTCGGCAGCCCAACGCTGGTGAATGACGAGATCGAATACGCCGTCGTTTGCGAGTTCGTCTGATCGATGGCAAACGTCAGGACGTTGCTGTTACCGATCGGGTGATCCCATTCGAACGAGAGGCCGTCGAGTTTATCTTCTTCGGTCTGATTGTAGTAATCGTAGAACGAAATCGGCACGTTCTCGCCGTTATATTGGACCGGCGGTACGGCGCAGGTCCCGTTCGGACCGCTCTTCGGACATGTCGTTCCGGATACCGTACCGTACGCAATGTCGGGGATCTTCGGCGAGATGCCTTCGTTAACGAGTCTCGCGATGCCGGCATGGTAGAAGCGTCCGAGCACGGTATCCCGGCCGACCGTCGAGCGAATCTCCGCCTGCACGATCGGTTCGTTGTTCACCTCTCTGTCCGTGCCGCCCGGATGGATGAAGTTGACGTGTAACGCTCCGGGTTGAAGCGCGCCGCCGTATGCGGCCATCGGGGCAAACGTCCCGAGCGTCATGTTTCCGGTATTGCCGTTTTGATCGGCGGTCGTCTGGCTGCCGAGGTAACTCGCGGTGACGCTCGTCGCCGACGAGAGCTTGTAACGGAACTTGAGCAGCTCGGAGAGACTGTTGTAATTGCCGGTGATGTTGTAGCAACAGCCGATCAGCGGATAGATCGTCTGAATTTTGCTGGCGGTTCCGGGTACCGGCGTCGTCGTGCCTTGGCCGTTGAAACCGCTCAAACGCTGGCCGTTGACGAACCCGCCGGATGGGTCGTAGTACGCTTGATAGTTGTTGACGGCCGAAGGTTCGTCGATCGAGGCGACGTCGGCAACGAAGCCGAGGCGACCGTTCAGAATAGTATCGGAGATGCCGAGGTTGGTGAACGTCCCACCGTGATTGGTGAACCCGAACGAGTAATCGGGGGTGGGGTTCAGGGTCGGATCCTTCGTGCGGAAATTGACGGTGCCGCCGATCGCATAGTTGACCTGCGGCGACATCGCGCCGGGGCCTTTGATGACTTCGGCGCTCTGCAACATGTAGCTATTGAGGAACGTCGTCACGTAGTCGCCGTACTGGCCGACCGAGAGCGGATGCCCATCGATCAACGAGGCGGTTTCGAACGAGCCCGCTCCGCGAATATTCGGGACCGTGATAGCTCCGGGCACCGCTCCGCTCGCGCTGGACGCGGGGAACGAAATCTGCATCCCCGGAATCTGATTGAGCACGCGCGTTACTTGCGCTTGCCCCTGATCTTGAAACGCCTGCGCCGTCACGACGTTAACGGACGCCGTGCTGGTGTTGAAGCTTCCGCGCCCGACCGATCGCACGGATGCGATGGTGCGCAGCGAGGTAAACGTCGCCACGTGCATGCGCACGTCGAGATTCTGCGTTTGGCCCTCGGCCACCGCGAAATCGGCGGCCGACGCCGTGTCGTAGCCGGCTTTGGCGACGGTTACTCGGTAGAGCCCGGGCACGATATCGGCAATCGTAAATGCCCCGGTCGCATCGGTCGCCGTGCGGTACGAATGCGGGCCGGAAACGTTCACCGTGGCTCCCGCGATCGGCGAACCTTGATCGTCCTTAACGGTGCCCTGCACCGCGCCGGACGCAGTAGTAGCGGAAGCAGCCTGGGCCACCGTTATCGGCGCTGCGTTCGCAACCGTTGCCGCACTAACGGGTCCAACGGTAAACACAGCCGCGACGGAAGCGGCCAGGATGCGAGTGAGTATCCTCACAGGTCCTCCAGTAAAGAGCAAAGGGACAATACGAAAATCCAGCGTCTTGCGAGCCGGTTCTCATAAAGAAAGTGTATGGTCCCTAGATTAAGGTTAGATTATAGGAGTCGGCCTCTACCCGGCTTGGGCGCGATTCAAGAAAACCTGCTGGGCATCGACCGGCATTTCTCCCGAACCCGGGCGGTTCCGAACATACGATCCGTCGGGCATCAGGGTCCGGCTCTTGAGATTATCCGCCATGAGCACCGAGAGAATCCCGGTGCACAGCTGCTGCGCGAGCTCCCGATCGAGAACCGGAACGCCGATCTCCACCCGCCGATCGAGATTGCGCCCCATCCAGTCCGCGCTCGAAAAATACGCCTCTTGCCGGCCGCCGTTCTCGAAGACGTAGATCCGCGAGTGTTCGAGAAACCGGCCGACGATGCTGCGCACGCGAATCGTTTCGCTTAGCCCGGGCACTCCGGGCCGTAGCACGCACATGCCGCGAACCAGCAGTTCGATCGGGACCCCGGCCTGCGAGGCTCGGTAGAGCGCTCGGACCACTTCGGCGTCCGTAATGGCATTGAGCTTCGCGCTGATCTTCGCGGGCCGGCCGGCACGCGCGTGCTCGGTCTCGCGGTCGATCAGCCCGATGATTTCGCGCCGCAGCGTCACCGGCGCGACCAGCAAATCTTCGTAGTCGGTGATCTTTGAAAAGCCGGTCAACGCGTTGAACAACTGCGATACGTCGCCGCCGAGTTCCGGGCGCGAGGTGAACAGGCTCAAATCCGTGTAGAGGCGCGCGGATTTTTCGTTATAATTTCCCGTGCCGAAATGCATGTATCGCCGGATGCCGTCGTCCTCTTGCCGCACGACGAGCATCGCCTTCGCGTGGACCTTGAGCCCGGCGAACCCGTAGACGACGTGAACGCCCGCGCGTTCGAGGCGGCGCGCCCATTCGATATTATTCTCTTCGTCGAACCGCGCTTTGAGCTCGATCACGACCGCGACCTGTTTCTCGTTTTCGGCCGCTTCCAATAAGGCGCGCACGATCGGGGAGTTCTTTCCCGAGGTACGATAGAGCGTTGCCTTGATGGCCAGCACGCGTTCGTCGCTGGCCGCCTGTTGCACGAATTGCACTACCGGATCGAACGATTCGTACGGATGGTGTAACAGGATGTCGCCTTCGCGAATCTCGGCGAAAATATCGGTCTTGCCGATTAGGCGTTTGGGAATCGCCGGCATGAACGGCTCGTCGCGGAGCGCTTCGTAGTCCGGCAGGCCGATGAGTTGCCAGAGATCGTTCGTGGCGAGCAATCCGTCGATTTCGTAACAATCGACGTCGGCCAGCGAGAGCGCGCCGAGCAACAACTCGCGCATGTACTCGGGCATGCCGCGTTCGATCTCCAGACGTACCGGCTCGCCGAAGCGGCGGCGCTGTAGTTCGGATTCGATCGCGCGCAACAGATCGTCGGCTTCGTCTTCTTGAAGATCGAGGTCGGCGTCGCGCGTGACGCGGAAGAGATACGAGTCGCGAACGCTCATCCCCGGAAAGAGCGCGTCCAGGTGGTGGGCGATCAAATCCTCGAGCAACACGAACCAGCGTTGCCCCTCGGGCGCTCCTTCGACCGGCACGAAGCGCGCGAGGCTCTGCGGAATTTTCACCCGCGCGAAATGCAGCTCGACGCCGTCCCCGGTAAGCTCTTCCAATTCGACCGCGAGCGAGAGCGAGAGGTTCGAAATATATGGGAACGGATGCCCGCTATCGACGGCGAGCGGCGTGAGCACCGGAAAAACGCGGTCGTCGAAGGTGCGCTCGAGTTGCGCCTGCGTCTCTTCGTCCAAGTCGGCGACGCGGCGCATGACGATGCCGTGTTCCTCCAGGGCCGGGAGCAGATCGTCTTTGACGACGCGCATCTGCGCGATCAGCGAGTCGCGCAGGCGCTCCGAGATGGCGGCTAAGTGTTCGGCCGGCATTCGGCCGTCATCGGAGCGCTTGACGACCTGGGCCTCGATCTGCTGTTTGATCGCCGCAACCCGAATCATGAAGAATTCGTCGAGATTGGTCCCATAAATCGCCGCGAACTTCAGGCGCTCGAACAGGGGATTGTTGCGGTCGAGGGCTTCCTCGAGCACCCGACCGTTGAACTCGACCCACGAGAGCTCGCGACTAAAGAAGAGCGACGATTCGCTCGGCGCGACCGTCGCGATCGCTTCGGAGAGTTCCGGGTGCGAAAGCATAGAACCAACGGGATTCGCCACCACGCAGCCAAAGTCTAGTCTCATGTGGGGTGACCTAGCGATACATCTGTGGGAGCACGTCCAACTCGCGGCGGCGGCCCTGGCCCTGGCGCTCGCGTTCGGCCTCACCTTCGGAATCGCCGCCGCATACGTCGCGCCGCTCCGCGCGGCGATCCTAGCCCTGGCGAGCATCGGCAGAACCGTGCCGAGCCTTGCGGTCCTCATGCTGCTCCTTCCCTGGCTCGGGGTCGGCGTAGCCTCGGCCGTCGTCGCGCTGGCGATTCTTGCCATCCCGCCGATCCTCATCAATATCGACCTCGCCATCCGCGAAGTACCGCGTCCGGCCATCGATGCGGCCACCGGCATGGGCATGGACGGCCGGCAACGCTTCGCACGCGTGATCGTGCCCTACGCGCTTCCGGTCGGCGTCGTGGGCGTCCGGACGGCCGCGACCGAGGTGATCGCCAGCGCCACGCTCGCGACGTTCATCGGCGGCGGCGGCCTGGGCGACGATATCGTTCGCGGCCTCCAAACCGACGATGCCGGGCTGCTGGTCGCATCGGCGACCATCGTGGCCGCACTAGCGATCGTCGTCGACCTCATCTTCTCCCGCATCGCCGACCGTCTCGAGGTACCAGCATGAAGGTTTCCCGCGCTCGCGCCATGGCGCTCATCGGCTCCGCCGCGTTACTTCCGCAATGCGCCGGCGGAGACGTGATCCGCGTCGGTTCCAAAAATTTCACCGAATCGATCGTCATTGCCGAGATCTACGCGCAGGCGCTCGAAGGTGCGGGCATGCGCGTGGCGCGGCGCTTGAATCTCGGATCGACGGAGATCGCGCTCGCCGCCCTCGCACACGGCGATATCGATCTCTATCCCGAGTACACCGGCACCGCCTTGATCGACGTGTTGCACCGCCCGCCGCTCGCCGACCCGCGCGCGGTCTACGATGCGGTCCGTATCGCGTTCTTGCAACAATACGGATTGGTGTGGCTGGAGCCTTCGCCGCTCGACGATTCTCAAGCCCTCGCAACCACGCCGGCGATCGCGCGACGCTACGGCCTACGCACGCTCTCCGATCTCGCCGGCAAAGCACGTCTCTTACGGCTTGCGACCATTCCCGAATTCATCACGCGCGCGGATGGTCTGCCCGGGTTGCAGCGCGTCTACGGCGGTTTCCATTTCGCCAGCGTGCACGTGTACGACATCGCCCTCAAATATCGCGCGTTGATGACCGGGCAAGCCGACATCGCCACGGCCTTCAGCACCGACGGAGCGATTGCCACCGACCACCTGCAGGTGCTAATCGACGACCGGCATCTGTGGCCGCCGTACAACGTCGCTCCGGTCGTTCGATCCGCAGCGCTCAAAAAATCCCCGCGCATCGCCACGATCCTCAATCGCATCGCACCCGCCATCACCAGCGCCGCAGCCGCGCGCATGAATGCGGCCGTAGAGAACCAGAACGTCGGTCCCGCCGACGTAGCGGCCGCCTTTCTCAAAGGCTCGCCATAGGTGCAGCGTGGTGCCGAAATCGTCGTTCGCGGGGCCGGCGTTACGTATCCCGGCGCGGCCACGCCGACTCTGCAAGATCTCACCTTAACGATTGCGCCCGGCGAGTTTCTCGTCGTTGTGGGCCCGTCGGGTTGCGGCAAGAGCACGCTGCTGCGAACGATCAATCGATTGATTCCGCTGGGCGCCGGGAGTATCGCGATCGACGGCACCGATATCGCATCGCTCGATCCGGTCGCGCTGCGTCGCAGTATCGGCTATGCGATTCAAGCGGTCGGGCTCTTTCCACACATGCGGGTCGGCGCCAACGTTGCGATCGTTCCCGAACTGCTGGGCTGGTCTCGAGAGCGCATCGCCGCGCGCGTCGACGCGCTTCTAACGCTCGTTCATCTCGATCCCGAACGCTATCGCGACCGCTTTCCACGCGAACTCTCCGGCGGAGAGGCGCAGCGCGTCGGGGTAGCTCGCGCCATTGCGGGCGAGCCGCGCGTCCTGCTCATGGACGAGCCGTTCGGCGCGGTAGACGCGATCGTCCGCTCGCAGCTCCAAGACGAAATGCTCCTTTTGGTGCGCGAACTCGAAACGACCACGCTGTTCGTAACGCACGATGTCGATGAGGCACTCCTGCTCGCCGATCGGATCGCCGTCGTCAATCGCGGACGCATCGAACAGATCGGCACGCCGCTCGAAGTGCTCGCCAACCCGGTCTCGCCGTTCGTGGAACGGCTTTTTCACGCCAACGACGCCGTCGTCGAACTGCGCGAAAAAGCGCGAGAACAGCACCACCGATGAGTTACCTCATCGCGCACCCCGAACGCGTGCTCTCGCTCACCGGCGCCCATGCGGCGATGGTGGCCGCGGCACTCGTCGTAGCGCTCGCAATCGCCTTGCCGCTCGGCATCCTCTCTTCGCGAAACCCGCGGCTGCGGCCGCTGCTGCTCGGCGGGCTGGGCGCGATCTATACGATCCCAAGCCTCGCGTTGCTGGCGCTCTTGGTGCAACTCTTCGGGTTGGGCATCGCGCCGATCTTCGTCGCGCTCGTCGCATACGGGCAGTTCATGCTCGTGCGCAATATCGACGCCGGCTTGCGTGGGGTCGATCCCGCCATGCGTGACGCCGCGATGGGGCTAGGCCTATCGCCGCGCATGCAACTCCTGCGCGTCGAACTTCCGCTCGCGTTGCCGGTGATGGTCGGCGGCCTGCGCATCACGGCGATCGCGACGATCGCAATCGCGACGTTAGCGGGTTACGTGGGCGGTGGCGGCCTAGGCGTGCTGATCTTCGATGGGCTTGCGTTGCACAACACCGCGATGATCGTGGCCGGAAGTCTATCGGTCTGCCTGCTCGCCATTCTCGTCGACGGCTCGCTACGATGGTGCGAACGCGCCGTCCGAGCCCGGCTCGGCGGGTAAACTACTCGTGCTCGAACAGCTGGATCGCGAAGCGCTGGGCGCTGTCGCACCACCGTTTCCGAGGACGGAAACCGCTAGCCGCACCCAACTTCGCCAATTCCCCTTCATCGAACTTATACGACGACTCCGTATGCACGCGTTCGCCGGACTCGAAGGCAAAGGTCATCCCGAGCGCATCGATCGCCACGTCCTGCGCGCGATCGGCGCGCAAGAACGAGTCGACGCACCCGCGTTCTTCGTCGTACACGGCCTCGTGCGTAAATGCCGTCAGATCGAAATGGCCGCCGAGTTCGCGATTGATCCGTCCCAGCATGTTGCGATTGAAGGCCGCGGTCACGCCGGTCGGATCGTTGTACGCAAGCTCGAGCGTGCTCCGATCTTTCTTCAAATCCACGCCGAGCAGTAAGCCGTCCCCGGGCCGCAGCGCTTTGGCCACGAGGCGCAACAGCGCGCGGGCGCTCTCCGGCTCGTAGTTGCCGATGTTCGATCCCATTAGCATCGCCAGCACTTTGGTCTCGAACCGCAACTCCGGCGAAGCGAGTACCGCGAAGTAGTCGCCGGCATAGGCGCGGATGCGCAGGTTCGGATACGCATCGACCAACGCCACCGCCGAAGCGCGCAACGCCTCGAGCGAGATATCGATCGGATCGTAGCGCAGCGCCCCCTGCACGCGCAGCGCTTCCTCAACGAGCAACCGGGTCTTTATGGCGCTCCCGCTACCGAGTTCGAGAAACTCCAGCGGAGCGTCCAGCTCGCGCACGATCTCCCACCCGGATTCGCGAAGAATCTCGGTCTCGGCTCGCGTCAAATAATACTCCGGGAGCCGCGTGATCGCATCGAACAGCACCGAACCCAGGTCGTCGTAAAAATACTTCGCCGACAGGCGCTTGTACGGAGCGCCGAGACCGCCGCGCACGTCGTCGGCAAAACTCGTCTGCGCGGCTGCGTGCGGCAACTCGACGATCTGGAGCCGGTCGGAGATCGTCGTTAATTGTGCGCCCACTAGTCCTCCACGCGTTCGTGCCGGCATCGACTTTGACGCGGTTATACCACCCGAACGCGCCAACTAACCATTCGGTTTCAGCGCTGCGTACGAGCTCCCCGCGGCGCCCAACGGCATCCATGCTTTGGGGGACCGTTCGTCAGCCCGCATCCTCATATGATGTGAAGTGGAGGGCGTAGAACGCCCCCCACACGGTGTCGGCACGCTGTGCGCATCCTTGGGCCCGAAAGCCCGCCACGCAGATCAGCGGCCGCACCAACTTTGACGAGCCGATCGAACGGTATCGTGGGACGCGCCTTGCGCTGATCCCGTATGTATGAGGTTGATCTTAGCGCTCGTCTTCTGGCAAGGGGGAATCCGTGCCTGTAGACTTCCTTGGCGTCGACATTTCAAAGGCTGATTTTCACGCGCATCTATTGCAAGCGAAAGGGTCCACGAAGCGCACCTTCCCAAACAGCGTGGCCGGCTACGGACAGCTCAACCGTTGGCTTAAGAACCGAAAGGCTTCAGACTTGCATGTTTGCATGGAGGCCACTGGCGCGTACTGGTTGGGCCTTGCGACACATCTACATACACGGGGTGTGCGCGTTAGTGTTGTAAATCCAGCGTCTATTAAGTATTTTGCTCGCAGCCAGATGAGGCGAACAAAAACGGATGCGGTCGACGCAGCGATCATTGCTGAGTTCTGTAAAACGCAGGGACCCGCGCTGTGGGAGCCGCCTGCCAGGGAAATCCTTGAACTGCGGGCGATTCTCGCCTATCGAAATCACTTGGTGTCGGAACGAACGCGCGTCAGGCATCTCGTATCGACCATCAACGAAGCCCACATCGTTGAGCAAAGCACCGATACGCACGTAGCAATGCTTGATGATCTTATCAAAGGTGTTGAAGAGCAGCTCCATGCTCTTATCGACAAAACACCCGTCCTTTCCGAGTCCGTGCATCTGCTGGAAGGCATCCCGGGAATTGCCTGGCGTTCCGCGGCGTCTATTATCGCTGAACTTCCCTACGAGAAATTGCGCAACAGCAAGGCCGCCGCGGCATATGCTGGTCTCTGCCCAAGCGATCGGCAATCAGGAACGTCGATTCATGGAAGATCGCGGCTAAGCAAAATGGGCAACGCCAATCTACGCAGAGCGCTCTATATGCCAGCCCTCAGTGCCATGACTACCTCTACGGCGCTCGCTCGGTTTGCCACCAGACTAAAGCTTCGAGGAAAGCGAGGGAAGCTCGTCGTCGCTGCTC
>DATKQG010000026.1 GCA_035532835.1 Candidatus Dormiibacterota bacterium | reverse complement strand
GGCTTTCCCGGGCGTTTCTTGCGCAGCACCTCGAACGCGCAATGTTCGCAGCGTAGAATGTAGCGCTTGCTCGACTCGGTAAGCGGACGCACGTTGCCCAAGTCGTGATAGATCGACGATAGGCCGCACTCGCGCAGCTTCTTCTTGAAGCGCGCGCTGTGGCCGGTGTCGCGATGCTGAGCGAAACACCACGCGTGCACCATTTCGTGCAGCAAGGTTTCCTCGAGCGCTTCGGGGTAGCGTTCGAAGTGCTTCGTCGAAAGCTCGATGAGCAACGGAAAAGCGCCGTAGGTTATTCTTCCGGCAGAATTTGAGAAGCGCGCGTTGTAGCGAATCCGGCAATCCGGAGCCTGCCCGTTGAAATGCTGATAATTCAAGCGTGCGTAAAGGAGCTGAAGATCGGCTTCGGTAGGGAGCACGAATGATTCGGTTCGTCGTTCGTCCAATCGAATCATGGTGAAACAAGCTTCGCCCCGCGGCCTGCCGCCGCGCATCTACCTCCCGATCGTCGCGGTCTTCGCCTTGCTCTTTCTGGGGGTGATGGCGTACCTCGTCGCCGACGGCCTCGGCGTTACGGGTTCGGTCTTCGGCAAGAGCGGGAGCGCGACGGCAGCAAACCCCGCCCAGCAAGCGCAAGGCGCTCAGAACAGCGTTCAGGGCGGCGGGCCTCCCCCGGCCGTCATGGCGCAATTGCAAACGCTGCGAGCGCGCATCGCGAAGGATCCGAAAGACGACGTCGCGCTAACGCAACTGGGCGATATGTACCTAGCCGCGAGCAAATTTCAGCAAGCCATTCCGTTCTACGAGCGCGCGCTCAAAGCCAACCCGTCGAACGTCGCCGCCCAGACCGGCTTGCAACAAGCCAAGTCGGGGATCGCCGACCAAGCCGCCGCCAATCAATGAGGCTCTACGTCTCGTGCGATATGGAGGGCACGGCGGGCGTCTGTTCGTGGATGCAAGTCGACCCATCCGATACGCACGAATACCCGGCGTATCGCCGCTACATGACCCGCGAAGTGCGCGCCGCCATCGAAGGTGCCCGCGCCGTCGCTCCGGCCGAGGTCCTCATCAACGACTCGCATTGGAGCATGCGCAATCTCCTGTGGGACGAACTGCCGCACGACGTGCGCGTCATCTCCGGCTCGCCCAAGCCGCATTCGATGATGGAGGGCGCGCAGGCCCCATTTGACGGCGCCTTCTTCACCGGCTACCACGCGAAGATCGGCGATGCAAACGGCACGCTCGCCCACACCTACAGCAATAGCGTGCTCTACAACGTCTCGATCAACGGCGTACGCTGCAGCGAAGCGATGCTCAACGCGGCCATGCTCGGCTCCCAAGGAACGCCGCTCCTCATGATTACCGGCGATCGCACGATCGTCGAGGAGACCACCGCCGCGATGCCCTGGGTCACCGGCGTCATCGTGAAAGACGCGATCGGCTACTACAGCGCCAACTCCATGACCCCGGCGAGCGCCTGCGAGGCGATTCGCGCCGGTGCGGACGCCGCGATCCGCGGAATGGCTGCGGCGCGCCCATTCACCTTCGCACCGCCGATCGAGCTAGTGATCGAAACCGCCGGCGTCGAGCATGCGGACTTCATCGAGTTACTACCCACCTTCGAACGCGTCGGCGGCCGAGCCGTGCGGCACGTCGCGGCCGACTACCCATCGGCATTTCGCGCTTTCCTCGTCGCCACGCGTCTAGCCGGCGCGGCCACGGCAACCGCATGAAACTCTACATCTCCTCCGACATGGAAGGCGTAGCGGGCGTCTGCGCGTGGGAGCAAGTCGACGCGCGCACCCCGCATCCCGAATACGCGCTTTACCGCGAATACTACACGCACGAAGTCCGCGCCGCCATCGAGGGCGCGCGCGAGCTCGGCCCGGCGGAGATGCTCGTCAACGACTCGCACGGCCCCATGCGCAATCTGCTCTTCGATCTGCTGCCGCCCGATATCCGCGTACTGTTCGGCAATCGTAAACCCTATTCGATGGTGCAAGACGCCGACTCCACGTTCGACGGCGCCTTCTTCATCGGCTACCACGGCGCGATCGGCGACGCGAACGCGGTGCTCTGCCACACCTACACGCCGTCGGTGATTCACAACCTCCACGTCAACGGCGTGCGCTGCAGCGAAGCGACGCTCAACGCCGCACTCCTCGGCCACCACGGCGTACCGCTGCTGCTGGTAACCGGCGATCGCACGACGGTCGAGGGCGTGCAACGTCAAATGCCCTGGGTTGAAGGCGTCATCGTCAAAGAATCGATCGGCACGTTCAGCGCCGATTCCATCTCGCCGGCCGCCGCGCAACGCGCGATCGCCGCGGGCGCGCGCCGCGCCCTCGAACGCCGCGACGAAATGGGAACGTTCGTTTTCGAGCCTCCGATCGCGATGGAGATCGATCTCGCCAAAGTCGAGCAGGCCGATCTGGTCGAAATGATTCCCGGCTTCGAGCGCACGGGCGCTCGCAGCGTACGCTTCATCTGCGACGACTATCCGACGACGTTCAAAGCCTTCGTCGCAACGTTCCGCCTGGGAGCAACGGCGTAGGGGCCTCTCGCTGCATAGAGTGGGGCCGGGTAGGCTACGCCGTTGGGACGGGGCCTGTGAGGGAGGAGCGGAGCCCGGAGGGCGGGAGCGACGACGAACGGAGTAGTGTTTTTCACATGAATGTGAAAAACACGCGCGTCCCCGTCCCGGCGGTGTAGCCTGCCCGGCCACGCTCTATGCGGGCAACGAGCCCGTCCCCGTCAGCCGATCGCTACCGGCCGGCCGAGTGCGATGGCGATCGTCATGACGTCGTCTTCGCTGAGCGCGAGTTGCTCCATCGCAGCGCGATGTACTTCGATCGCTTCCTCATTCGCGTTGCTCGCGGCGCGCTCTTCGCGCAGGCGCTTAATCTCTTCGGTGACTCTTTGCGCAAGTTCCATGGTGACATCGACGCCGGCTTCGCCGAGCCAGGCCTCGCGCCGGCGTAACGTGCCTTCTACGAGAGCGACGCCCGAGTGCTTGCCGTAAACGAAGCTCGTTTCCGCACCGACCAACTCGGTCGGCACGGCTTCATACATGCGGCGATCGATCATCACACCGTGGGTGTGAATGCCGGATTCGTGGGTGAAGACTTTCTCGCCGACGATCGGCTCGTGCTGCTGCATCGGGATCCCGCTCATGCGCTCCATGAATCGCGCGAGATCGCGTAACTTATCGTATTTGAAGCCGGGGATGTCGATGCCGTAGAGCACTCGCAGAGCGACCGCGTATTCGTGCAGCTTCACGTTACCGGCACGTTCGCCGTAGCCGTTGGCCGTTACGGAGATGACGCGAAATCCGCACGACGTCGCGGTGATGGCGTTGATCGTGCCGAGACCGTAGTCGTTGTGGAGGTGCGCGACGAGCGGCATGTTCTTCGGCATGGCGGCGACGATCCGCGAGCCGTACCAGCGCATCGCTTCGGGCGTGAGGCAGCCGACCGTGTCCGGCCAGGCGGGGCGGGTTCCGCCCGCTTCGAGGCCGCGTTTGAAGTATTCGATGAAGTAGTCGACGTCGCCGCGGCTGCCGTCTTCGGCGCCGAACTCGATGCTTTCCACGCCGCACGCGCGAGCGTGCCGGATCGCGTCGCACTGCAATGCGATGTTCGCGTTGCGATAGAATTCCAGGGGTAGATCGAGCCATTGGCTCTCTTCGCGGCCCTCAAAACGCAGCAGCGTTTTGCCGATTTTGTACTTCATGTGTAGATCGGAGCCGCTCGAAAAGATGAAGAAAGTCACCTCGCGCGGATCGATGCCCACGTCGCGCAGCGTCTTGACGGTCACGTCGATGTCGCTGCGGCTACTGCGGCACATCACGACGATCTCGACGTCGCGGAGCTCGCCGTCGCGTTTAGCTTCCATGATGAGCTGCAGGGTGGCGCGGTCGCCCGCCGATGCGGCCGGGAAGCCGACGCTCATCACGTGCACGCCGACCGCAGCGATCGCCTTCGCGATCTCGAGCTTCTGTTGGGGCGTGTAGCATACGCCCGGCATCTGCTCGCCGTCTCGCAGCGTCTCATCGTAGAGACGGATCTCCGAGGGATCGGGGAAGGGGACGGTTTTCGTAAACTCTTTCGGGTTACGAATGAGGCGTTCGATCGGCTCGCGCAGTTCCATGATGTCCTCCGTGGATGGGGTTCTACAAATTGACGGTCGGTTCATCGCGCGGGGCGATGCCCGCATCGACGGCCGCGCTGGACTGAGCTTTGCGGCTATAGATGCGTAATTCGGCGATATCGCGCGGGAAGAGCAACTCGAGCAGCCAGTCGAACGCGACGCGCAGTTTCCGATCGAGGCCGGGCAGGCGCAGCAAGTAATAGCTGCGCCATAGGAACCAAGCGGGAAAGCCGGTCAGTATTCGGTCGCCCGGCAGTTGGGCGACGGCCTTGCGTCCCCCGAGCGACGCCATCATGCCGAGCGAGGTAAAGTGGAACGAAGCCGGCGGTTTGCCGCGGAGCGTTGCGACGATGTTGTCTGCGAGAACCGGGCCCTCGCGGATCGCATGCTGCGCGGTTGGCGGATAGGTGCCGCCGGCGCCGTTCGGGATCGCCGCGCAATCGCCCGCCGCCCACACGCCCGCGAACCCTTCGACGCGCATCGTCGCATCGGTCAGCACCGCTCCGCGCTTGTTCAGCGGCAACGCCGTGCGCTCGACCGATGGGCTCGGGGTGACGCCCGCGCTCCATACGATGGTCGCCGTTTCGATGCGCCGCCCGCTCTGCAGCACGAGGCCCCGGTCGTCGGCCGCGGATACGCCGTCGCCGGTGATGATTTCGATGCCACGCGCGGCCAACGCGCGCTCCGAGTAGCGCCCCATGTTCGGCGGTAACCCCGGCAGCAGCGTCGCGCCGCCCTCCAGCAGGATCAGCCGGATCTTGCCTAACGCGACGTTCGGATAGAAGCGCACCACGCTGCGAAAGAGGCCGACCAATTCGCCGGCCGCCTCGACGCCGGTAAAACCACCGCCGACCACGACGATGGTGAGCAATCGCGCTTGCTGCTCGGCATCGATGGTTGCGTCGGCAAGCTCGAGCAACCAAACCAAGCGGTTGCGTAGAATTCCGGCGTCTTCGAGGGTTTTGAGCGCGAACGCGCGCTGTGCGACGCCGGGAAGCCCGAACGTCGACGTCGACGAACCCATCGCCAGCACGACCTGGTCGTAGTCCATGTTCGCGCTTTGACCGGTTAACGTATGCGTGTAGCGCACGCTCTTCGCCGCGAGATCGAGCTGCTGCACGTCGGCCAGCACGAATTGCGTGCGTCGCAGTTGCGGGCGAATGGGCGTGACGACGTGGCGCACGTCGAGTTCCCCGGAGATCACCTCGGGAAGCATCGGCGTAAAAAGCGTGAAATTCTCGCGACTGATGAGGACGATTTCCGCTTCGTCCGGGCGCAAGCGAGCTTCTAAGCGCTGGGCGACCGCCATCCCGGCAAACCCGCCTCCGAGAATGACGATGCGGGGGCGAATGCTCCCCGGCGGGAAATCAAGCATGGTGAACCTCGAGCAACCCGATCAACCTCCGCATAACCCGGACCCTTCCGTAACGGGCGAGTACTTACCGCCCGACGCGGCTCCGTCCGGCTCGGAACACAAAACCCGCAAGGGCGCAAAAGGTGTCGGCGCGGCGGCGACGGGCCTCGGCTTGCTCGCGCTCAAGTTCAAGGGCCTGTTCGCGGTGCTCTTGCAGTTCAAGTTTTTCTTTATCGGCCTCAAGCTGCTCTCGCTCACGTGGCCGTTTCTCCTCACGCTCTGGCTCTACGTCGTGTTCTTCGGCTGGAAGCTCGCGATCGTCATCATTCTGCTCGTCCTCGCGCACGAGATGGGCCACTATGCGGCATTCCGCGCGTACGGCTTGCCGGTGAAGCTGCCGGTCTTTCTCCCCTTCATGGCCTATACGGCCGGCGCGGTTCCGGCCGATCTCGAGCAAGATGCGTATATCGCGCTGGCCGGGCCGCTGACGGGCCTGGCGCTCGCGGCGACGTGTTACGGCGTCGGGCTTGCGCTCCACGATAGTTTTTGGTTTGCGTGCGCCGATTTGAGCGCGTTCCTCAATCTTTTCAATATGATCCCGGTGCCGCCGTTCGACGGCGGGCGCGTGATCGGCGCGGTGTGGCCCGCCCTTTGGGTTTTCGGTTTCGCGCTCTTCATCGGGCTAGCGATCGTGCTGCACATTCCGATCCTGTTCGTGCTGATCATCGGATTGGTGGGCTTACCGTCGATGATCTCGGCGTGGCGCGGACACGTCGATCCTCGAGCCGCGCTGATGACCAACGCCGCGCGCCTGCGCGTCAGCGTGTGGTATCTCATGACGTTGCTCGGTCTGATCGTGGTGATGGGCCAAGCCCACGCCCTGACCGCCGGAATTCGCGGATCGATGTGAGCGGCGAAGGCGCAACGCCCGATTTCGCGATGCTTCGCGCGGTCGAGGTGCTCGCGAATATCTACGAGCGCAATCGCAAAACGGCGGACGAGCCGCCGCCGCCGCTCGATCGCCCGGTCGTGCTGTTCAACGAGGCGATTCCTCTCGACGTTACCCGCACGACGCGCGACGAGGTGGAAAAGACGCTCGGGATCGCGTTCGCATATCCGGCACGCGGCTGGCACACGTACTGCGTGTTCGGAGCCAACCGCACGCGGGAGTTTTTGAGTCTGTTTTACAGCAGCGCCGACCGGCGCCTCGCATCGGCCGAACTCTATCTGCCCAAGAGCGATCGCGCACCGAAACTCGAGGCCAGGGATCTCGGCGGTTTTCGCCTGGTACCTTCGGAGGTGGCGCTGGGAATGCAAGTGACCGCGCTCCCGGAGAACTTCGCGCGCATCATGGCGCCCTCCGAGCGTGCCGCCTATGCCGACATCTTCGAAGCGCGCTTCCCCGGAGGGGCCGCCTACGCGATGGGCAACAAAGGCCTGATCGAGCGCATCGCGCTCTACGTGCTCAAGCCCTCGCCGCCGATTTCATAGGCTCGCCACTCTAGATATCCACGTTCATCATATTGTCGAACGGCGTGACCGCATTGGGATGGAAGTTCTTCAGGTCTTTGTTTACCATGAAGATGTCCTCGCGGCCTGACATGACGATCGTCGGCACCTGCTTCGCTAGCCGCTCGAATACGATCCGATCATCCGCATTGCGTTGCGCTTGGTCGTAGTGACCGTAGAGATCGTGCATGGCTTTATTGGCCGCGGGGTCGCACCAGTGTAGATCGTTCTGTCCGTTCGGCGGAATTTGATCGCAGGCATATTCGAAGGAAAAATCGCCGATCGGGTCGTCTCCCCAGGCAAACCCAACCACATCCCACTTGCCGCCGTAAATGATGCCGCCTTCATTAAACGGCGCAAAGAGCAGGTTCGCCGGATAGTGCCGCACGTTGATGCTAACGCCGATCTGCTTCCACCACGACCGAATCAGCTCGATCTGGGAATCGAAATCCGGCGTGCCGGTTGACGTAGCAAAGTCGAGATTGAGTTTTACGCCGTTCTTCTCGCGGATGCCGTCGATGCCGCGCTTCCATCCGGCCGCATCGAGCAACGCGTTGGCACGCGCTATGTCGAATGGTGCGAGTTGAATCGACGGGTCGTAATAGGGCGCATTCATCGGCGCGACCCCTTCCTGCAATATCCCTACGCCGTGGCTGATCTTCTCGATGATGGTCTTGCGGTCGATCGCCATCTCCAGCGCTCGACGAACGGCAAGGTCTTTCACCCGCGGACGGGTGACGTTGAAATCAAGATGGTTGAAATAATATGCGGGCTGACGGATCGCGGTGTATGCGGTGAGCGACTTGGCTTTGGCGTAGTAGTTTCCCGGAACCGGATACCACAGATCGAGCTCGTGCGCCTGTAACTGCGTGAGAATGGTATCACGGTTTGGAATAATTTCGAAGTCGATCTCTTTGAGTTTGGGCTGACCGCGGAAGTAGTACGGGTTCGGTACCATGACGACGCGCTGCGAACGCGACCATTCCTTGTATTTGAACGGCCCGGCTCCGACCGGCAGCGAGTTAAACGGCACGTGGTTGATGTTCGGATACTTCGCGAGCAGGTGCTTGGGCAAGATGGACGGGTTTGCCGCGGCGCTCGAAAAGAACGTGACGATAAACGGCGAGTAGGGCTTGCTCAGGTGAAAGACGACCGTGTATTTGTTCGGCTCGTCGATCTTCGTGATACGGTCCCAGCCGGCCCGGCTCACGACGTTGTTTGCCGGATTCAGCACCGCATGCTCGGTCGTCCATACCACGTCGTCGGCCGTTAGCGGTTGCCCATCCGACCATTTGAGGCCCTTGCGCAGATGATAGGTGATGGTCAACCCATCCGCGCTAATTCCGCCATCTGCTTTAGTTGGCACCTCCGTAGCAAGTTCCGGATACGGCCTGTTATGTGCGTCCCACTTAATCAGAAATGCGGCCGTCAACGACGACATGAGCCCAACAGTCAGCTGCTGGCTCAATAGCGGGTTGAGCGAATTAATGTCTTCCGCCGTCGCATACCGCAGTACGTGCGGGATGGTGAACGCGTTGACGCGCCCGTTTGCCAGGGCCGTCGTTCCCGTTTGAGCTTTCGAGCAGCCGGCGATGGCTACCAAGAGGCAGAGTGAAACCGCGATGCGCTTCATTAAATCGAGTACTCCCACGGATCCCAGAATGCCGAGATCACCGGCGATGGCGTAAAGCCCTTGAGGTCGCTGTTGTAAACGTAGATGTCTTTCCAGAAGTAGAGGATGATCGTCGGAACGTCGATCGCCATCTGCTGCTGGATGATCTTGTAATCGGCTTTGCGCCGGTTTGTGTCGATCGTTTGGAGGGCGTCCGCCGCGGCGGCGTCGACCTTCGGGTTGCTCCAGAAGAGATTGTTCTGGCCGCCGGGAGCAAAGTTTTTCGTCGTGTAGAGGGGGCTATCGTCCGGGTCGGCGGCTGCGACCCAAGCGAAGATCGCCGCATCGTAATGGCCGCCTTGCAAGGTACCGGTGGCCGGGCTGTTATCGAAGAATTCGCTCGTCGGGGCGTTCTTGACATCGGCTTGCACGCCGACGTCGCGCCACTCGCGCTGCAACAGCGTTTGAATGGCCTTGCCGTACGTGCTCTCGGTCTGCGTGCTCAGATTGAACTCCAAGCGCTTCCCGTTCTTCACCCGCACGCCGTCGGGGCCGACTTTCCAGCCGTCGGCGGAAAGAATGGCCTTGGCTTTGGCCGGGTCGTACGGATGGTGTTGAATATCGTTCGTATAGGCCCACGAGAGCACCGGGCTTTGATCGGTCTCCGCCAAAACGCCGGAGTTGTGCGCGATTTTGTCGAGAATCTCCGGACGATTGGTCGCGTATGCCAGTGCGAGCCGGACCTGGCGGTCGCTCACGATCGGATGGCGTAAATTGAAATCGATGTGCGAGTAGATATACGAATTTACGCGGACGGCGGTCAAATTATTCTTGGGATCGGCCGCGAGCGCCTTATAACGTGGCCAGCTAATGGCGGTGCCGCGCGCGACCATGTCGATCTCGTGCGTCTGGAGTTGCGTGATCATCGTATTTTCGTCGGGCATCATCCGAAAGACGACTTCGTTGAGTTTCGGCTTGCCTAGGTAGAAATCGGGATTCGCTTCGAGCCGAATCTTGGAGCCGCGCTCCCACTCCACCACCTTGAACGGTCCGCTGCCGATCGGCATCGAGTTGAACGACGACGTATTGAACGAGCCTTTGGCGTCGTTGACCTTGGCGAGAATATGCTCGGGAAGA
>DATKQG010000025.1 GCA_035532835.1 Candidatus Dormiibacterota bacterium | reverse complement strand
CACCTGCGCCCGGGCCGCACCCACCTGCGAGACGCAGGTTCAGACACCTCGCGCGGTAGACGTTACGTGCGGTTGAGTTCTCGAGTAGCAAGCGCGTTGCGGATATCCCGCAGCGCGTTTTGCATGCCCGCCGCGGTTGCGTTCCCCGAGGCATCGTCCAGAACGAGCGTTCCGCGAAACTCGTCGAAGGCCGACGCGTCGAAGCGTGCCGGATCGTCGATGGATCGCCATAGCAAGACCGCTTTGCCGGCGAGAGCCGGCCCATCCTCGGGCGATATGGCGCTCACGTCGAGACCCACCCGAAGCCATGCCGAATCGGCCTCTTTCATGGCCCGTTTGCAGTCGCGAGCGGCCGCGGCGAAGGTGCCGGGGGCGTTGCGCAGCGCAAGCGTGACGTTGGCGGCTTTCGCTTGGCCGGTCGCTATTCCGAGGATCTCCGCCTGCTCGCTCCACGAACGCGCGGTCTCGGCCAGGAGCCGCCCGGTGACCAGCGGCGCTCCCAGGCGCGTGGCCAAGGCCAGGGTTGCGGAGATCGCCGGGGCATCGCCCGCGAAGAAGCCGTCGTCGTCGACCGCCGCGATACACAACCCCAGATCCGTCGCGAACTTCTTGAGCTGGGCGAGGTAGTCGTCGTCGGTGCGCGGAAAATGCCGCACGTCTAAAACGATTCCGTCGCAGGCAAGCTCGCGAGCGCACCGCTCGATGAACTCGAGTTGCGTGAGATCGCCACGATGTATCGTGCGGTCGAAGGCGCCGCTCGCGCACGCTAGCTTCATAACGGCGTGCGTCGTTCGACCGTGCAACGGAGAAACCTAGCCACCATGAAAATCGCCCTCGGTGCCGATCACGCCGGCTTTGAATATAAAGACCGCATCGCCGACATGCTGCGCAAAACCGGGCACGAGGTGCTCGATTTCGGCACGCACGATGCGACGCCGGTGGATTATCCGCAGTACGGTTATGCCGTCGGCGAAGCCGTAGCGTCCGGCCAGGCCGATCGGGGTATCGTCGTGTGCGGATCGAGCTTAGGCATCGCCATGGCCGCCAACAAAGTGCCGGGCGTTCGCTGCGCTCCGGTGTTCGAACCCTACATGACCGAACTCGCGCGCCGGCACAACGACGCGAACGTGCTCGCGCTCTCCGAACGCCTCACCGGCTGGGAGATGACCGAGCAGCTCTTACGTGCGTTCTTCGAAACGCCGTTCGACGGCGGGCGGCACGCGCATCGCACCGAGCAACTCTTCCAGTTCACCGACGATCAACGCACGCGCACGCTCAAAGCCATCGAAGCCGGCGCCGTCACCGACGCGCAGACGCCGAAAGATCTGCTGTGAAGCAGTTCGGAAACGCCGCAGTCGGCATGGTGGCCGCGCTCGCCGTGTTCGTCGTCGCGGTGCACATGTTGCGCGGAGCGATCTTCTTCGGCGCGGCATTGATTGCACTCGCCGTATGGTGGTTCGCCCGCTCCTCATCGCGTTTCGCCGCCGCCCTGCGCCCATCGTCGCAAGACCCCAAGCCTCCCATCAGCTAGAGTTAGGATTATCATGGACATTTTGACGCGTAGTACGATCGAGTCGCAGGATCCGGAGATTTTTGCCGCCATTGCCGGCGAGGAGAAGCGACAGCGGGAGAATCTCGAGTTGATTGCTTCCGAGAACTATGCGAGTCGCGCGGTTCGCGAAGCGATGGGCTGCGTGATGACCAACAAGTATGCCGAAGGGTATCCGGGTAAGCGGTACTACGGCGGATGCGAGTGGGTCGACGTCGCGGAGACTCTGGCGATCGATCGGCTCAAACAGCTCTTTGGAGCGGACCATGCGAACGTGCAACCGCATGCGGGCGCGCAGGCGAACATGGCCGTCTTCATGGCGCATCTCAAACCCGGCGATACGGTGCTCGGCATGTCGCTCGCGCACGGCGGCCATCTGACCCACGGCACCAAGGTGAGTTTCAGCGGCAAGCTATACAACGCAGTTGCCTATAGCGTTCGCCAAGATACCGAGCTGATCGATTTCGACGAAGTCCGCGCGATGGCGCTGGAGCATCGCCCGAAGATGATTATCGCCGGCGCGAGCGCGTATCCGCGCATCATGGAGTACGAGCAGTTCCGCGAGATCGCGGACGAAGTCGGCGCGACGCTGCTGGTGGACATGGCGCATATCGCGGGTCTAGTCGCCGTGGGGTTGCATCCTTCGGCGGTGCCCTACGCCGATTTCGTGACGTCCACGACGCACAAGACGCTGCGTGGCCCGCGCGGCGGCATCATTCTCTGCAAAGAGCAGTGGGCGCAACCCGTCGATAAGAGCGTCTTCCCCGGCATTCAGGGCGGGCCGCTGATGCACACGATCGCCGCGAAGGCAGTCGCGTTTGCCGAAGCCTTGCGGCCGGACTTCAAGCAATACCAGCAACGCGTCGTCGACAACGCGCGAGCGATGGCCGACGAATTCGTCAAGTCCGGGCTGCGGCTGGTCGCCGGCGGTACCGACACGCATCTGATGTTGGTGGACGTCTCCGTCAAGGGCCTCACCGGAAAGGCCGTCGAGGGGTACCTCGATGAGATCGGGATCACCGTGAACAAGAACGCGATTCCGTTCGATCGCCAGAAGCCGATGGTAACGAGCGGTATTCGTATCGGAACGCCGGCCATCACGACCAGGGGATTGGGTACCGATGAGTGCCGCGAGGTCGCGCGAATTATCAACGACGCGCTGAGCGATATCGAGGCGCGCGTGAGCATCGATCGTTTGCGCGGACGCGTTCACGAACTCACCGCTCGCTACGACGTGCCCTAGGGTATGTCCGCCCGCATCGTTGCGTTCGATTTGTACGGAACGCTGCTCGACTATACCAAGTTGCAAGGGATCGTCGCGGAGTATTCGCCGATGGCGGAGGCCGTCGTCGATGCGTGGCGCGCGCGGCAGCTCCAGCTCACCAATGCGGCGACGTCGACCGGACGATACGTCGATTTCGATCGCATCACGCTCCTCGCGCTGCACGAAATCGCCCCGCGCTTCATGCTCAAGCTCGCATCCGCCGATCAGAAACGCCTGGTCGATGCATGGGCGCAGCTTCCGCTCTTTCCCGACGTGCGCGGCGCGCTGGACGGGCTGGCGCGCCGTCGCATTCCTTGCGCCGTCATCACCAATGGGGTCGCATCGACGGCGAGAAACGCCCTCGTGCATGCCGGGATCGAAGCCTACTTCAGCGAGGTCTATAGCGCGGATGCGGTGGCGACGTTCAAGCCCAACAAACGCGTGTACGACCAGATTTTGGCGCTCGGCGTCGTGGAGTCCGAAGTGCTCTTCGTCTCGTCGAACGATTGGGACGCGATGGGTGCGCGCCAAGCCGGCTATCGCACCGTCTGGGTCAACCGCCGCAGGAACAGCCTTTCACCGCGGCCGGAGCGTACGATCTCCGATCTGAGCGAACTCTCGCTCGTCCTCGACGACGATCTCGCCGCGCGGTAAGCGACGCGCTCTTTCGAGCGGTAAAGGCGCACCCATGACGAAGAACCGGGCTCATGCCTAGCCTCGCGAACCTGCACGTTGCCGCCCATCCGGCGATTGCCGACCGGCTTGCGCGCTTGCGCGATCGAGCCACCACCACGCCGGTCTTCCGGACGCTGATCGAGGAGCTCGGCGCGTTTCTCGCGTACGAGGCAACGCGCGATTTACCGATGCGCGACCAGCGCGTCGAAACACCCCTCATCGAAACGACGGCTCAACGTATCGGCACGCGCCCCGTCGTCGCGCCGATCCTGCGCGCGGGCCTCGGCCTTCTGCCCGGTTTTCTGAACGTCATCGACGATGCGGTCGTCGCGCATTTGGGCTTCTATCGCGACCCCGAATCGCTGCGCGCCGTTCCATATTATGCGAATCTTCCACCCGAACTCGCCGATCGTCACGTCTTCGTGCTGGACCCGATGCTTGCAACGGGAAACTCCGGGGTCGCGGCGCTCGACGCGCTGGTGGAGCGCGGAGCGCAAAACGTGACGTTCGTTTGCGTGATCGCCGCCCCCGAAGGCGTGCGAACGATTCACGCCGCGCATCCCGGCGTGCGCATCGTTGCGGCCGCGCTCGATGCCGGGCTCAACGACCACGCCTACATCGTTCCCGGGCTCGGCGACGCGGGAGACCGGATGTTCGGCAGCCTCACCTCGGTGCCCGTCGCCGTCCGATCGCAGCGATAACCGTGCGGCCGGGTTGGGACGAGTACTTCATGGACATCGCGCGTACGGTTGCGACGCGCGCGACCTGTCCGCGCGCAACCGTGGGTGCGGTGCTGGTGCGCGAGCATCGGATTCTAACGACCGGATATAACGGCGCGCCGCGCGGGGTCGCGCACTGTACCGAAGTCGGCTGCACCGTGATCAACGACCATTGCCAGCGCGCCACCCACGCGGAAGCGAACGCGATCGTCCAGGGCGCGTTGCACGGCGTGGGGTTGCAGAACGCGACCGCCTATTGCACGCACCAGCCGTGCGTGAATTGCTCGAAGCTTCTGATTAGTGCGGGCATCGTGAAGATCGTGTACGACGACGCGTACCCCGACGCGGTCGCAAGCGGTTTGCTCGCGGAAGCCGGGATCGCCGTCGTGCAGTTTGCGGCGCTGGAAGGGGCGCGGCCGTTATGAGCGCGGGTTTGATCTACGTCGTGACATTCGGGCTTGCGGCTGCCGTCGCAGCCTTGGCGACGCCGCTCGTGGTGCGCTTGGCGACGCATTTGGGCGTGATCGACGCCATCGGCGACGAACGCCGCGTCCACGAAACGCCGACGCCGCGCATCGGCGGCATCGCCGTCTTCTTCGGCTTCGCGTTCGCGCTCTTCGCGGTACTGGGCTTCGCGCTCTCGTCTCCATACGCGTTGTTCCCATCGATCGTGCACCTGAACGTCCACCAGAGGGTCGAGTTGATCGGCGATCAGTTCGACGCGGTGCACAAGCTGGTCGGGTTGCTGTTCGGCTCGATGTTGATTCTCGGGGTGGGCGTGTGGGACGACACCATGCAGATGCGCCCGCGCAATAAATTGATCGCGCAAGTCGTGGTCGCGCTCATCTCGATGCTTTATGGGTTCATCATTCCCGGCGTCACCAATCCGTTCGTTCACAATGCGGCGACGAATTGGATCGATTTCCCGCTCTGGGTCGGCGTTCCGCTGACGCTCGTGTGGTACGTGGGCATGATGAACGCGATCAACTTCATCGACGGGCTCGACGGCTTGCTCTCGGGCGTCGCGGCGATCGCCGGCCTCTATCTGTTCGTCATCTCCGTGATCCATGCGAATCCGACGGTCGCGCTGGTGGTGATCGCGCTCGCGGGTTCCTCGCTCGGTTTCTTGCCCTACAACTTTAACCCGGCGAAAATTTTCTTAGGCGATGCGGGATCGCTGTTTATCGGCTACGTGTTTGCCACGGTCTCGATCATCGGGGCGAGCAAGACCGCGATCGCCATGAGCATCGTCGTGCCGCTGGTGGTGCTCGCGCTGCCGATCCTGGACACGGCGGCCGCGATCGTGCGCCGCGCGACCGCGGGCAAAAAGATTACCGAGGCCGATCGCGGCCATTTCCACCATCAGCTCATTTTCCGCTTCGGCTTGAACGTGCGTCAAGCGGTGCTGCTGATATACGCCGTGTGTTTCGTGCTGGGCGCGCTCGCGCTCGCGCTCTCCGGCGATTTCACCCACGCGTTCAAACACTCGATGTAAAGGCTGTATGCAGAAACGATTGCGCATAATGACGGTCTTCGGGACGCGCCCCGATACGATAAAAATGGCTCCGGTGGTACGCGCGTTGAACGCGCACGAGGATATCGAAAGCATCGTCTGCGTGACCGCGCAACACCGCCAAATGCTCGACGATTTGCTCGAACTCTTCGCAATCGTCCCGCAGTACGATCTGGACATCATGACGCCGGATCAAACGCTCACGCAGATTACGACCCGCGTGCTCTCCGGCATGGAGCACGTGCTCCGCGACGCGCGTCCGGACGTGGTGCTCGTGCACGGCGATACCACAACGAGCACGTCGGCCGCCCTGGCCGCATTCTACCAGCATATCCCGGTAGGACACGTCGAAGCGGGCTTACGCACCAGCGAACGCTGGCTGCCGTTTCCCGAAGAGATGAACCGCCGGCTCACCGGCACCATCGCGGCCTTTCACTTTTCGCCGACGCCGCTCGCGCGCGAACATCTGCTGCGCGAAAACATCGCGCCCGACGACATCATCGTCACGGGCAACACCGTGATCGACGCGTTTCTCGCAACCGCGGCGCGCACCGATCTGCCGGTCCCGCCGCGCTTCGGCGAGATCGATCCGCGGCGACCGATGGTGTTGGTAACCGCGCACCGGCGCGAGAACCACGAGCACATGCGCGAACTCTGCGAGGCGATGCGCGAGATCGCCGCGCTGCCGCAGCGCCCGCAGATTTACTGGCCGGTGCATCCGTCACCGCACGTTCGCCCGATCGCATACGAACTGCTCGGCGACGTGCCGGGCGTGGTGCTGGTCGAACCGATCGACTACGCGCACATGGTCGCCGCGGTGAAGGCCGCGACGCTGCTGCTGACCGATTCGGGCGGCCTCCAGGAAGAGGCCCCGTGCCTCGGGCGACCGGTGCTGGTGATGCGCGAGGAGACCGAGCGGCCCGAAGGGTTGGAAGCCGGGACGCTGGAGCTGGTGGGCCACGACCGGGCCAAAATCGTGAATTCTGCCGCTCGCTTGCTCGCCGAGCCCGCGGAGTACGCGCGGATGGCTCGGGCCGCGAATCCCTACGGCGACGGCTTGGCCTCGGACCGCATCGTTTCGTGGCTGCTCGCCCGCCTGCGCGGCGGAGCCTACCCGGAGCCGCTTCCATCCGTCGGGGTTGGGAGCCCGGGGTGAAGGAGCTCCTCCCCATCGTCGCTGCCGGCGGTAGCTTCGCGGGCAGCGCGGTGTTGGGAGCCCTGCTTGGGCTGATCGTGGCGAGCCGCACCGGCCAGCAGCTCTGGGTCTTCGGCGGCCTGCTCCTTGGAATGGCGCTCGGCGCCTACGCGGCCATTCGCTTGGTCGCCGGCAGCCGCTAAACGATGGACGAGGAGGAGACGGCCCCGGTTACGCGTACCTACAGCGACGCCGAAGCGGCAGTCGATCGGGCGAGGCACGTTGCCCTGCGACGATCGATGTCGATTTGGACGATGCTCATCGTCGCGGTTCTCGGAATCTTCGTAGTTCGTGCCCTTCCCATCCCTGCTCTGGCACTCGTCGCCGGCGGCGCGTGCGGCGTGCTCAATGCTCTGACGACGATGTACGCGAGCGAGCGGCTCTTGGAGACGCAAAGGGTGGGCGGCTTCGTCATAAGTAGTTTCCTAAGAATCGGACTGTTCGGTATAGTCCCGGTGGCGTTTGCCGCCATCGGCCCCTGGTGGTCGATGGCCTGGTACTTTGCCGGATTCTTCCTCCCGCTGGCACTCTATGCGATAGGCGTATCGCGCGCGGATCAACGGAATTAGGTTAGTTGCACGAACAAATCGGCGAACATATTCTCTGGCACTTGCCGGTGCTGGGCGCGGTTCATGCGGACACGATCGTCACGACGTGGCTCGTGATGCTCGTTTCCCTTGCGTTCTTCGGCTGGATCGGTTTCGGATATCGCTCGGCATACGTTAACAAGCGCCAGACGGTTGTCGAGGGCATCATCAACTACATCAGCGATCTGGCGTTGAGCACGCTGGGAGAGAAGGGCGAGCCGTTCGTGCCGTTCTTCATCGCGCTGTTCGTCTTCATTTTCTTGCTCAACCAGTTCGGCATCTTCCCGTTCAAGGTGCTCGGCTTACCGTTCGGCGGCTCGCCGACGGCCGACATCAATACCACCGTGCCGCTCGCGCTGCTGGTCTTCTTCCTAACGTGGGCCGCCGGCATCCGGCAGAACGGGCTCAAGCAGTTCGCTCACCTCGCCAAGCCGTTCCCGGTTCTTCTGCCGATCAATATCCTCGAGGAACTCGCCCGCCCGGTCACGCTCGCGGCGCGTCTGTTTTTCAATATTTTTGTCGGCGAGCTGCTGTTCATCATCATTTCGTCGATCGTCATGGCCCATATCAAGATCGGGTCCTTCGATCTCTCGCTCGCCATCACGGTCGTGCCGTTCTTCGTTCAGTTCTTCAACTTTTTCGTCGGCACGATTCAAGCATTCGTCTTCACGCTGCTCGCCATCGTCTATCTATCGCTGGCGACGGCGGAAGACCACTAAACCGGCGTAACGCGGTTACGCCACAACCACTCGCACGAAAGGTACGCTCTTGACCTCTGAAGCGTTAGTCGCAGGCCTCACCATTCTCGCGTTCGGCATGATCATTACGGGCGTCGCATTCGGCTCGGCCATCGGCGACGGCATCGTGGCCAGCAAGGCCGTCGAGGCGATCGCTCGCCAGCCCGAAGCCCGTCCGAACATCTTCACGTTCCTGTTCCTCGGCGTCGGCGTCTTGGAAGCGTTCCCGATCATCGGACTCGGGCTCGGCTTCTACTTGTTGCTCGTCGTGGCGAACGTTCCCGCGCTGCTGCAGCACCTCCACTAAGGTAAGGCGCGGCGTAGCGTATGTTTTTACAGCCCGACGGGACGTTCTGGATCCAGCTGGTCAGCTTCGTCGTATTTTACGCATTGCTGAACGTGCTGTTTCTGCGTCCGGTCAGCCGGGCGATCCGCGAGCGGCGCGCGTACATCAACGGCGTCACTTCCGACTACGACCAGTATCAGGCGGAGGCCAACGCTCTGCGCGCGCAAGCTGAAGAAGTTCGTGCCCAAGCGCGTCGCGATGCCGAGCATGCGATCGCGCAGGCGCGCGCGGAGGCCTCGAATGCCACCGCGGAGCTTGCAACGCAGTACGCGCAGCAGGCTCAGCACACCGTTGAAGAAGCGGATCGCACGGTCCAAGCCGAGGCGCAGAGCGCGCGGGCGGACGAAGACCGCGTGGTGCGGCAACTCGCCGACGTGATGCTCGAACGGACGCTCCAGGAGTCATCGCGGTGAATTACGAGCAAATAGCCGTTTGGAGCCAGGTCATCTCGGCGATCCTGTTTCTCATCGCGCTGGTCGCGATCTGGATCAAGTGGATCGCTCCGGCCGTTCTGGCCGCGCAAGAGGCGCGCAACCAGCAAATCGCCGTGGCCGAGCGCCATCGCGACGAAGCCAAGGCGACGCTCGAAACGCTTCGTCACGAAATCGACGGCGCCAAGCACGATGCCGATCTCATTCGCGAGCGTGCCAAACATCAAGCCGGCCTTGAGAAGGAAGCCGCTATCGCGGAAGCGCGTGAGGCGGGCGAGCGAAGCCTGCGTAACGCAGCGGGCGAACTCGGCCGCGCCAGGGCGGAAGCGCGGGAACGGTTGCGCGGCGAGTTGATCGAAAAGGCCCTTTCCTTCGCGCAGACGGAGGCGACCTCACGCATGAACGCCGCGACCAACGCTAAGCTCGTCGACCGTTTGGTCGTGACGCTGGAGCAAGGCGCAAACCGTGGCTAACGAAACGCTCGCGCGTCGCTACGCCACGGCCGTGTTCTCGCTCGCATCCGAGCAGCACATGGTCGAACGCATCGGTAGCGACCTGGTCGCAATGCGTTCTGCCATCGATGCCGATGCAAACACCGCGGAATTCTTCGTCTCGCCGGTGATCGCTCGGTCCGATAAGGAACGCCTGCTGCTGGCAACCTTCCAAGGGCGCGTCCACGAAATCGCGCTCCATACGCTGCTACTCCTCGTGCGCAAGCGCCGCGAAGCGCTGCTTCGCGAATTGGTCGATCAATACAAGCGTCTCGAACAGCAGTCGCGCGGTGCCGAACCGCTCACCGTCACGACGGCACAAGCGTTATCGGCCGCGGAACTACAGACGATGGTCGCGCGCCTGGAAGCGATTTACCGCAAAACATTCGACGTCACCGTCAAACAGGACCCCTCGCTGATCGGCGGCGTGCGCATCACGATGGGCGACCGTCGTATCGACGGCTCGGTAGCGGGCCGGCTCGAAGCTCTCTCTCGCGAATTGTTCGCGCAAAACTAACCGACAGGATTACGAAACTGATGATTAACGCTGACGAAATCGCTGGCATTCTCAAGCAACAGATTGCGGGTTTTACCTCGGAGGTCCGTGAGGACGAGGTAG